>JAGPVI010000051.1 GCA_018067115.1 Bizionia sp.
AGAAGTTAAAATCATAACGCAAACCAAAACCAGACCCTACCGCGATATTTTTAAGTGATGAGAAGGAATTAAATGTGGCTTGTTCATCTTCAACATCATCCAATACATTCCATATATTTCCTGCGTCTATAAACAAAGCACCGTTTACTGGTCCCGAGATATTAAAACGCTGCTCTACACTAAACGCTATTTTTAGGTTGGCTTCGTTAAATTCGTTTGTACTTTGCAAACTACCAGGCCCCAGGTCGTAAGGCGACCATGCACGGTTATCGTTAGCACCACCGGCAAAGAAACTTTTTGAAAATGGAATATTATTAGAATTGCCATAAGGAATAGCAATCCCTAAAAAAGAACGCATAGCTAGAACGTTTTTACTACCCAAATCCCAATACTTCACATAATCGATTTCCGATTTCACATACTGAGAAAAAGCAACATTAAACAATTCGTAGCGGTCATTATTATTTTTTTGAAGTCCTAATACCTTAGAAGCCGTAGCTAAAACATTCCCTGCTAACTCAAAACGCAAACGTAAAATAGAAAAGTCGTTATCGAATAAATTATCGCGTTTATCTTTTACGTAGCTAAAATTTGAAGCTAGGATAAGGTTATCTTCGGTGAGCCTGTTTTTACGTTCATTAATTGCCTTAACCGTTAGAACATCACTGTTTGAGATGGGATTTGACAAATTACCAGTCACTACAGCGTTTATAAAATCGTTGGTTTGATTAGGGTATTCTAAATTATCTGCACCCGAAATATAGCCGGTATTTATTGCGATATCGTTTAGCGTATTGTAGGTGTTTCTATACACTCCGAAATAATTACCTACATTTTGATTTTTTACAAACTGAATATTAAATATATCTAACCTATTGGTTACGGTTTCGTTAGGAAACCACTTATAATTAATACGCCCTGTAAACGTGTTTTTATCTAATCCTACGTTTGTTTGGCTTGTAGTAGCTAAACTAATTAAGGTTGTGGGAAACATTGATTTTGGGATAATCTTGGACGTGTTAAAAGGTGAAAACAGCCTTGGAATTCGCAGTCTTAAATCGGCACCAATTTCATTAATATCGAAAAATTTATCGCGATCGCTGGCCCCATCTTTTGATGCGCCTATGGAAGCTATTGCACCAATTTCTAATGTTTCTGCTCCTCTAAAAACATTTCTAAATAATAAACTCGGACTAAAAGAAAATCCTACACTTTGAATATTACTTTGCGACACTTCGCCACTCAAGTCTAAACCGAATTTTTCTAATGGCGTTAAATAAATATTTGCCGTTAATGTCGTGTCTTGGTTTTCTATGTAATCAATTCTTGGGTATTTAAACGTGTTTAAATTTGATATAATTCGCGACGTGTACGGCCTGTTTTTGTCTTTAAATATAGAGTTTGGTGTAATAAATACAGCGTCTGTAAGCGTTTTTGGGTTGTAGCGTAATTTATCGATACTGTAGATGTTAAACCCGTTATAGGTTATGGTATCTGTAATGGTTTTGTTTTTGTTTTCGAAGGCGCTATCAGTATAAATATTAACGTCTTTAACTTTATATATGTTGAAGGCTCTGTAGGATGCCGAATCTCCCTCTGTTATTTCGCGATTACTAATTTGAAGATCGATATTTACTTTTTTTGTTTTCCCTATGGAATCCATTTCGAAATAAAAGTAATCTTGAGAAAAATGATACACGCCATTGTTCCTCATTATATCTGTAACACGATCTTTCTCCTGTAATATGGTGGCTGTTTTGTACTGCGTATTCGGTTTTATTAATGATTTCTCTTTGTTAAGCTCGTAAAGTGAATCTATAACCGGAGACGTGATTTTTGTAGTCAGCGAGTCTATATAATACGGTTTTCCAGTCTCTATTGTGTAAGTGACCTGCGCGCGTTGGTCATCATTTTTTTCGGTGTTATAATCGGCTCCAACATCAAACCAGCCATTGTTCCAATAATAACTCTCTAAACGTTTTATAGATTTTTTGTTTAAAGTATCGTTAACAATTACTGGTGCTTCTCCAGTTCTTTTTATCCATTTATTAAAATCAATACGCGACTGGTAATACTTGTTTAATTGTTTTTTAGAGAGAAAACGTTCCCAGCGACTTTTGCGTTTTGGATGGTTTTCTAATTTCGCAGTAATAATAGAATCTATATTTGGTCTTGCCAGGTTATAGATGTGCAAGCGCAAAGGGGTGCCTATAAGTGGTAATGTACTGTTTGGTTTTTGGTAAATTAAATTTCTAACCGATTCTTTATTTTCTTTCTCATCATTAACGAGTAAGGTTGTTTTAGTAAGTAAATGCTCGTCTTCTGCAACACGTTTTACCGTATTACAAGCCGTTAAAAACCCAAAGGTTAAAATTATAAGTAGTATTTTTGAGTGCTTATTTTTCAAAAACCGAAAATTATTAAAAGTTACTAGTGAGCTTTAATTACATTACAAATTATAAACAGTCAAAAATACATTTTTTAAATGCTATCAAAAAACCAAATAAAAGTAATAACGCGTTTAAAGCAAAAAAAATATAGAGTACAAGATGGTTTTTTTGTTGCTGAAGGATTAAAAGTTATTAAAGAGCTTTTAGATTCTCATTTAGAATTACACCAACTGTATACCACCGTTGGTTTTGATAGAGGATTAGAGCAAGAGCAACATGTTACGGAAGCAGAACTAAAAAAAATAAGTTTTCTAACCACACCTAATAAGGCTTTAGCGCTTTTTAAAATTCCAAAGGCGAAAGCGATGGCTTCGAACCAGTTTGTTGTGGCTTTAGATAACGTTCGCGATCCAGGAAATCTAGGCACAATTATTAGACTGTGCGATTGGTTTGGTATTGAGGAGTTGGTGTGTAATTTGGAAACTGTAGACTGTTATAACCCTAAAGTAATACAAGCAACAATGGGGTCTATTACCCGTGTTAATGTAAGTTATGTAAATTTAGAAAGTTACCTAAAGGAAACAAGAAACCCTGTTTTTGGTGCTTTTATGGACGGTGACAATGTTTATAAAACCAATTTACCTAGCATCGGAACACTAGTTTTAGGTAATGAAGCCAATGGAATTTCTCCAGAGATTGAAGCTTTAATTACAAACCGTATTGCTATACCGCGTTTTGGTGCATTGCAAGCCACAGAAAGTTTAAATGTTGCAACTGCAACGGCTATTTTACTAAGTGAGTTTAAGCGTAAGATGTAAAGGAATACCCAATGTAAGGAAATGGATAGTATTAGATTTATGTCTCAAAACATTGCGTTTTGAAATCCTGAATCTTAAGTCACGAATCTTAAGGAGTTTTAAGCTTCTTTCTATCTAAAGGTAAAGTTTATAAAAATTCCTCTTGTTTTCATAGACGAGATGTTACCGGTCCACGGACTATTAGGATCTACATCTTTAACCAATTCATCGTTTATAGCAAAGACACCACGAATTGAAGGGGTGAATTTAAACCAGTATAAATAAAAATCGATACCAAAACCAATATCGTAGAAGAGCGTGTTTTTTGTTGTTCTAAATTCGCCACCGCTGTTGTCTTCGGGGTTTTTCTCGTTACTCGATAAGTTTAAAGAGGTTGCGATACCAGCCGTAACAAAAGGCTTAAAGTTGTTAATACGTTTTGTCGAGAAACGTAATAAAAGTGGTACGTACACATAGGTAGAGCGTATCTCACGAAGTAAATCGGAATCATTAAGTTCTTCGGCAGGAATGATGCCTTCAAAATAGCTTTCAGGATACATTAAATTCCTCGCACTAATTACTAATCCCGGTTCTAAACGAATATTAATGTAATCGTTAATACGTAAATCACCAACTAAACCCACATTAAAGCTAAATGTTTTTTCAGTTTGGATGTTTTCAACATCAGAATTATAATCTATTTTATAATCTAAACTATTCGTTCCTAAATAATACCCCCAACTTAAAGTCTGCTTATCCATACTTTGGTTGTTCTGTACTTTTTCTCTAGTAAAAAGTTGCGCAGTACTCGCTTGATATATAAAGAATAAGGTGACTAGGGAAATTATTTTTTTCATATTACTGTTTTGAGGCTTTGTAAATTGTTGCTACTCCAAAAGTTTGTGGTAGATCTTTAACATTTATAAACCCAATACTTCTTAAAATATTGTTTAGCACTTCACCAAAAGGAAATTGAGAAGCAGAATCGCTAAGATATTTGTAAGCACTTTTATCCTTAGAAAACGTTTTTCCTATAAGCGGTAAAATGTTTTTAGAATAGAAATTATACCCTTGCTTATAAGGTGCTTTGGTAGGCATAGAGGTTTCTAAAATTACAAATGTTCCGCCAGGCTTTAACACACGAAGTATTTCTTTTAACCCATTATCTAAGTTTTCAAAATTACGAACACCAAAAGCAACTGTTATCGCATCAAAAGTATTATCTGCAAACGGCATATTTTCAGAATCCCCTAAAATCATTTCAATTTTAGAGTCTAAGTTTTTCTTTTTAATTTTTTCAATTCCAACGTCCAACATTCCACGACTAATATCAAGTCCTACAATTTTATCAGCATTGGTTTCTGCAAGATTTATTGCTAAATCTCCGGTTCCAGTTGCGATATCAAGAATTGTTTTTGGATGGCTATCTTTAACAATTTGGACCACTTTCTTTCGCCATTTTATATCTATTCCAAAAGATATTACACGGTTAAGTCCGTCGTAATCTCCAGAAATGGTATCGAACATTTTTGTTACCTGTTCTTTTTTGCTAAGCTTGCTATCTTTGTATGGGTTTACTTTTGCCAAAATCTCAATTTTTAAGCAAATATAATATATAAACGGTCTTTAAGAAACTTGAAAACAAATTATTAATACTCAGGGCAGTTATTAATTTTATTTATCTTTGTATACTCTTTTTTAGATACACTACAAGAAATGAAAATAATTATTGCTGGAGCTGGTGAAGTAGGATTTCACTTAGCAAAGCTATTATCCTACGAATCTCAAGAAATAACTTTAATAGACAACGATAGAGATAGCTTGTCTTACGCAGATAATCATTTAGATATTAGGGTTATTAAAGGCGATGCAACGTCTATTGCTGTTTTAAAAGAGGCGCGGGTAGATACTAGCGATTTAGTGATTGCAGTAACAGCTTCCGAAACCACAAATATTACCGTTTGTGTGTTGGCAAAGCAATTAGGGAGTAAAAAAAATATTGCTAGAATATCGAATACAGAATTTATAACACACAAGGATGAGGTCGATTTTACAGGCTTCGGAATTGATGAATTAATCTCGCCAGAAGCGCTTGCCGCTAAGGAAATAGAATTACTTTTAAAGCAATCAGCATTTAAAGAAACCTACCAGTTTGAAGATGGCGCACTAACCATGGTGAGTTTAAAGTTATCCCGAACGGCTTTGTTTGTTGGGAGATCGGTGAAAGAAGCGGCCGAGTTGTTTTCGAAAATTCATTTCGTTCCTATCGCAATTCAACGTTTTGGTACACAGTTTACCATTATTCCACGGGGAGACACGCATTTTAAAGAAGGCGATACGGTTGTATTTATTACCTCGCGAGATGGTGGGGAAGAGTTGTGTAGAATGACGGGAAAAGCCAATACGCCAATTAAAGATGTTATGATTTTAGGCGGAAGTAAAATAGGCTATAAAACGTCTCGAGATTTAAGCGAGCATAAGTTTAATGTGAAATTAGTCGAAAAAAACCGCGAAGCAGCTATAGATCTGGCAGATCAGTTACCAAATGTATTAGTAATTAATGGCGATGGAAGAAATGTAGAGCTTTTAGAAGAGGAAAATATTGAAGATATGGACGCTTTTATTGCAGTTACCGGGAATTCGGAAACGAATATAATGTCCTGCCTAGTGGCGAAGTCTAAAGGGGTTCCAAAAACGATCGCCTTGGTAGAAAATATGGATTATTTCGAGTTATCGCAATCTATAGGGATAGACACTTTAATAAATAAAAAACTTTTAGCAGCCAATAATATTTTTAGATACATAAGAAAAGGGGAGGTTATTGCAATGACCAAACTGAATAATATGAATGCCGAACTCTTAGAATTTAGGGTGAAAACCGATTCTAAAATTTGTAACAAGCAAATTAAAGATGTCGAGTTTCCAAGATCGGCGATTATAGGAGGTGTTATTAGAGATGGTAAAGGAATTATTGCACTTGGCGATTTTAAAATCCAAGCCAACGATTACATAGTAGTTTGCTGTTTACCGCGCTCTATTAAACAAGTTGAAAAACTGTTTTTATAATATTATGGCTAAGTACTTAAGACTCAATTTTGAAATTATCTTCCATTTTTTCGGACTGCTTATTTTATTTAATGGCGGTTTCGTATTATTGGCGACTTTAGTAAGTTGGCTGTACGATGATGGTGTGACCTTAAAATTATTTCTATCTGGAATTATTACTTTAATTATTGGGGCGATCGCAATGTATGTTACGCGAGACCATAAAAAGGAAATCAAAAAACGAGAAGGGTACATTGTAGTGTCTTTTGGATGGATTGTAATGGCATTATTTGGCACCTTGCCCTATATGTTTACAGAAACAATACCGAGTTTTACGAATGCTTTTTTTGAAACAATGTCCGGTTTTACAACTACTGGGGCTACTATTTTAAATGATATCGAGGTCGTGCCAAAAGGTATTTTGTTTTGGCGAAGCTTAACGCATTGGATTGGAGGAATGGGGATTATTGTTCTTGCAGTCGCTATTTTACCCTTGTTAGGAATTGGAGGGATGCAGTTATTTGCTGCTGAAGCGCCCGGGCCTAGTGCCGATAAATTACACCCGCGAATTACAGATACAGCAAAACGATTATGGCTTATTTATTTTGGGTACACCGCGGCCGAAACTATTTTATTAAAAGTGGCAGGGATGTCCTTTTTTGATGCTATAAACCACTCGATGTGTACGTTGTCCACAGGAGGGTTTTCGACCAAAAATGCTAGTGTGGCGTATTGGAACGATAAACCCTTAATACAATATATTATAATATTTTTTATGTTTTTAGCGGGTACAAACTTTGTGCTTAGTTATTATGCATTTAAAGGAAAGGTGAGTAAAATTATTGGCGACGATGAGCTTAAATTATACTTCAAGTTTATTGTTATATTCACGGCAGTGGCGTCGTTAATTATTTATTTTCAAGCCGATTTAAGTTTGTCTTCTATAGAGCATCCAATGGTTTTGGGACGTGCCGAAAGTGCTTTTAGGCACGCGCTATTTCAAGTGATTTCTGTCATTACCACTACCGGTTTTGTTACCGCAGATTTTACCTTATGGACACCCTTTTTAATGGTGTTTTTCTTCGGGTTAATGTTTTTAGGAGGTTCGGCAGGAAGTACCTCGGGTGGTATAAAAGTAATGCGCCACCTTATTACTATTAAAAACGGATTCTTAGAGTTTAAAAGAGCGCTGCACCCCAACGCTATTTTACCAGTGCGTTATAACCAACGGTCGGTACCAGGCGTTATCGTTTATAATATATTAGGATTTTTTATACTCTATATGCTGTCTTTTATTGTTGGTGCATTAGGGTTCTCGATGATGAATTTAGGGTTTAGCGAATCGGTAGGGTTAGCAGCTTCTAGTTTAGGAAACGTAGGGCCAGCATTAGGGAGTTTTGGCCCCGTAAATAACTATGATGCTTTGCCGCACGTTGGTAAGTGGTGGGCGTCCTTTTTAATGCTTATTGGGCGATTAGAACTCTTTACTGTTTTAGTTTTATTAACTCCATTCTTCTGGAGAAATAGGTAAGCGACGTCTTTTATAAAGGAGTAGTTTAAAATAATAGGCTCATTTTAAATTGCGCGAGAAATACGAAGTAGAATGACATTACATATTGTCTGTGCTT
>JAGPVI010000068.1 GCA_018067115.1 Bizionia sp.
TGTTGCTTTTACACCTTCAGCACTTTCTTGCATGTGTGTTTTTTCTGCATCGCTTAGTTTAATTTCTACGATACTTTCGATACCATTTTTACCTAAGATAACTGGCACACCTATACATAAATCATTCAATCCGTATTCCCCTTCTAATAAGGTAGAACAAGGGAACATTTTCTTTTGGTCGCAAGCAATAGCCTGTACCATTGATGATACTGCAGCACCTGGTGCATACCAAGCAGAAGTTCCTAATAATTTAGTTAATGTTGCTCCACCAACCTTAGTATCTTCTTTAACTTGCTCTAAACGTTCTTTAGACAAGAATTCTGTAACTTTAATACTGTTTCTTGTTGCATGCTCTGTTAACGGCACCATACCTTTATCGCTATGTCCACCAATTACCATTCCGTCTACATCGCTAATAGGAGCTCCTAAAGCTTCTGCTAATCTGTATTTAAAACGTGCAGAGTCTAAGGCACCACCCATACCGATGATTCTGTTTTTAGGTAAATCTGTAGTTTTATGAACTAAATAAGCCATTGTATCCATTGGGTTACTAACCACAATGATTATTGTATTTGGAGAATGCTCGATTAAGCTAGACGATACTGTTTTAACAATCCCTGCATTAATACCAATTAATTCCTCACGCGTCATTCCTGGTTTTCTAGGAATTCCAGATGTTATAACACAAATATCACTATCTGCAGTTTTAGAATAATCGTTAGTGCTTCCTGTAATTTTTGTATCGAAACCGTTTAAGGATGCTGTTTGCATTAAATCCATAGCTTTACCTTCAGCAAAACCTTCTTTAATATCTAGTATAACTACTTCACTTGCAAAATCTTTAATCGCGATGTATTCTGCACAACTTGCACCTACTGCACCTGCTCCAACTACTGTTACTTTCATTTTTATTATTTTTTAGTTTGTGTTAAATTTTATCCTACAAATTTAAGAAATTCTTAGGACGTATGTATTTTTTTATGAAAGTTTTAAAAGCTGAAATTCATCCCTAAAGAAGCACTACTGAAATCGGCAATAGTATACGCCGCATTAAGACTAAAGAAGCCTAATTTCACATTAGCACCTAACGTGGTTGCTACTCCTGAAGTATCTGAATCTATTGAAAAAGGATCGACAATTTCTTCAGAGAATAAAAAACCGTCCGACACGCGATACGTACCTAATAAATCTGTTTTATTTTTTCCATCGATATAGCCTACAGAACCATAAACATTAATAATCTTTAATTTCGTCCCTACTATCACTTGGTATAACATTGTTTTTGTTTCGGTTTCAACACGTTGGTTACTACCTTCTACATTGCTTGTGTTAATAAGGTTATAATTTCCGTTTAGCTTTGTATAAGCAATTAACCCCGATATAGCTACCGGAAACAAGTTATCTGCTGGCAACCAAGAAGTAAATTCATGTTGTACACCAAATCCATATAATCCAACCTCAACATCGTCTTGCTCTATTTTTGGAAAAAAACGAGCTTTAACTTCTGTTCCTTTAAACGGAGAAAAACTTCCCTGCAAAAATACTGTTGGAATTAAATTAACGTTCGCAGAACCTATTCCTGTTGGCAAAATGATATCTGTAGTTTGCTCTCCAAATAACGGATCGTCGTAAGTTACTTCTACAACAACATCTTGCTCGTTATGCCCTAATGCAGTTGCAACGGGCTTCGATGTACTGCCATCTTTAAAACGTATGTTTTCATAATCTGCAGTATTCATAGTGAATGTTTTATCCTCATCGTTTATAAAAGTTGCATTCCCAATAATAGAAAGAGAAAAACCAAAACGCTTTGATGTTTTTGCGTTGTTAGACCAGCTGTTGTTAATTCCGTATGCTAAACCATCGTTTGCAGGTTGAATGTAGTTTTCTGAAAATCTTTTAGTATCGTTAATACCAGCGGCTAATAATTCATTTAAATTTTCTTGAGCCGTTACACTATGCAAGGCTACTAGACTAATAAGAAGTAGAAATGGGGTTTTCATAAATTTTATTTTTTTTAATTGTTGTCCAATACAAAACGTGAGACCGCTTTAATTTTAGCACCAAGACTTTTTTTAATTCCTCAATAAAAACTAGTAGGAATTAAAAACAACAGCCTAAATCGTTATAAAATCACCTTTTTTATTACCAGGTACTGCATTTAACGTTGTATTAGTTTAAGATATTATGCTTTTTAATATAACAAAAGTAAATGGTAAATATTGTTTATTTATCACTTTGCCATTTTTTTTCTTTTTAAAGGGCATAAAAAAAACACCTTTAGCATAAACCAAAGGTGTTTTTATTAATAGTATGTTTTATTGTTTAAACGTCAATTTTTGCATACACTGCGTTTTTCTCGATAAATTCTCGACGCGGTGGCACCTCATCTCCCATTAACATAGAAAAAACACGATCGGCTTCTACACCGTTATCTATTTGCACTTGACGAAGCGTTCTAAATTCTGGGTTCATTGTTGTATCCCAAAGTTGCTCAGCATTCATTTCCCCAAGACCTTTATAACGTTGTATTTTTGAACCATCACCAAACTCTTGCATTAAAACTTTACGCTCATCATCACTCCAAGCATATTGCTTTTTAGCTCCTTTTTTCACTAAGAATAATGGAGGTGTTGCAATGTAAATATGTCCGTTTTCGATAAGCTCTTTCATATAACGGAAAAAGAACGTTAAAATTAAGGTTTCAATATGCGCACCATCGATATCGGCATCACACATAATTACCACTTTATGGTATCTTAATTTCGAAAGATTTAAAGCTTTACTATCTTCTTCTGTTCCAATAGTAACTCCTAAAGCGGTAAAGATATTTTTTATCTCTTCGTTTTCGAACACTTTATGTTTCATCGCTTTTTCCACATTCAAGATCTTACCACGTAGTGGCAAAATAGCTTGAAATGCTCTATCTCTACCTTGTTTTGCAGTTCCACCCGCCGAATCACCCTCGACAAGGAACACTTCACATTTTGCAGGATCTTGCTCAGAACAGTCAGATAATTTTCCTGGTAAACCACCAATACTCATTACTGTTTTACGCTGAACCATTTCACGTGCTTTTTGAGCAGCGTGACGTGCTTGAGCAGCTAGTATTACTTTTTGCACTATTATTTTAGCATCGTCTGGATGCTCTTCTAAATAATCAGAAAGCATTTCTGACACCGCCTGACTCACTGAAGCCGAAACCTCTCTGTTTCCTAATTTTGTTTTTGTCTGACCTTCGAAGTGTGGCTCTTGAACTTTAACCGAAATAATTGCGGTTAACCCTTCACGGAAATCATCTCCAGCAATATCGAATTTTA
>JAGPVI010000090.1 GCA_018067115.1 Bizionia sp.
AAGAAAAAGCTAAGAAGAAAGAAAAGCGCAAGAAAAAAGGCTTTTTTAAACGTGTTTTTGGCTAATAAAAATATAAAAAAAGAGAACCTAATGGTTCTCTTTTTTAATTTATATAGGAATAATAGTATTCTTATTGTTGATAGAACTACCCCTGTAACCCAGGTACAGTTACCATTTCATTTACATCTTTATCGTAATCAATACCATCCACTTTAAAACCGAATAGGTTGAAGAAATCTGTTTCATAACCTTTTAAATCGCCTATTTCAGGTAACGTTTCCGTGGTTGCTATTTTCCAAAGCTCTGCAACTTTTGCTTGAATATCGTCACGCATTTCTAAATCGTCAATACGAATTCTGCCTTCACTATCTAAAGGCGTGTTTTCAGAATATAAACGCTCATTAAACAAACGCTCAATTTGCTCAATACATCCTTCGTGAATCCCTTCTTCTTTCATTACTTTATACAGTAAAGATATATAAAGTGGAATAACAGGAATCGCCGAACTCGCTTGAGTTACTAATGCTTTATTTACCGAAACAAACGCTTCTCCATTTATATTTTTTAATTGATCCTTCAGTTTAAAAGCAGTCGCTTCTAAATGATCTTTTGCACGACCAATAGTTCCTTTTCTGTATACCGCTTCAGTTAATGACGGGCCAATATAAGAATAGGCAACAGTTTTAAAATCTTCGGCTAAAAGATCATTTTCTTTTAATGCGTTAATCCAAAACTCCCAATCTTCACCGCCCATTACAGCGACTGTGTTTTTAATCTCTTCCTCGTTACAAGGCTCGATAGTAATTTCTTTTACTTCACCGGTATGGAAATCTACCGTTTTATTAGTAAATGTTTGTCCGATAGGTTTTAAAGTCGATTTAAATTTTTCACCCGTTACAGGATGCTGTCTTACTGGAGACGCCAAACTGTAAACAAGTAAATCTATCTGACCTAGGTCTTCTTTAATCAGTTCTATGGTTTGTGCTTTAATTTCATTAGAAAACGCATCGCCATTAATACTTTTGGCATATAAATCGTCTTTATGTGCTTGCGTTTCGAACGCTGCCGAGTTGTAATATCCTGGAGATGCAGGGCGACCTTCGGTAGGTGGTTTTTCAAAATACACACCAATAGTTGAGGCTTTAGAACCGTAAGCACTAGTAATTCGTGATGCTAAACCAAATCCTGTGGAAGCTCCAATTACCAAAACACGTTTTGGCCCGTTTGCTGTTGGGTGGTCTTTTATATAATTTATCTGACTTAAAACATTGTTTTTACAGCCTTCTGGATGTGCAGTTAAGCAAATAAATCCGCGTGTTTTTGGTTCTATAATCATTCTTTTCAGTTTTATTTAATCGTAGTTTATAACAAATTTAGCGTATATATATGTAATGAAAAAACTTATACCTTGTGTTTATAGCCAATAGAGCCACTAAAACGAAAAAAAGCGAACCGTGAGGTTCGCTTTTTTGTAATATATAGTCGTAAAAAACGATCTATTCGTTTTAACTTAGATATGTAATGCTCTATCTTCAGTTGCTGCTAAAGCCGCTTCTTTAATCGCTTCTGTAAATGTAGGGTGTGCGTGAGACATTCTAGAAATATCTTCTGCACTAGCTCTGTATTCCATTGCTACAACCGCTTCTGCAATCATATCGGCAGCACGAGCGCCAACCATATGAACTCCTAAAATTTCATCTGTATTTTTATCAGCAAGAATTTTAACAAAACCATCTAAATCCATACTCGCTCTACTTCTACCTAAAGCACGCATTGGGAATTGTCCTGTTTTGTATTCTATTTTTGCTTCTTGCAGTTGTTCTTCAGTTTTACCAACCGATGCTGCTTCTGGCCACGTGTAAACTACACCTGGAATTAAGTTATAATCGATATGTGGCTTCTGTCCTGCTAACGTTTCAGCAACAAAAACACCTTCTTCTTCTGCTTTATGCGCTAACATAGCTCCTTTAATAACATCACCAATAGCATAAATATTAGAGGCACTAGTTTGTAGGTTTTCGTTTACATCTACCAATCCTCTATCTGTAAGTTTTACACCTGCAGCTTCAGCATTTAATCCATCTGTATAAGCACGACGACCAACAGAAACCAGGCAGTAATCTCCTTTAATTTCTACTTCTTCGCCTTTTTTATTATCTGCTTTTACAATAACTTCATCCCCTTTACGCTCTACAGATTTCACTTTGTGAGACGTATTGATTTTTAGTTTTTGCTTTTTGAAAATCTTATTTAACTCTTTAGAAACACCTTTATCCATTGTTGGTACAATGCGATCCATATATTCTACAACAGTCACCTCAGAGCCTAAACGTTTGTAAACTTGACCAAGTTCTAAACCAATAACTCCACCACCAATAACAATTAAATGTTTAGGAATTTCTTTAAGTTTTAAAGCTTCGGTAGAGGTTATAATACGTTCTTTATCTATAGAAATAAATGGTAAAGACGCCGGTTTAGATCCTGTAGCAATAATGGTGTTTTTTGCTTCAATCTCTATAGTTTCTTTTCCTTTTATGGTAATGTGAGTCGCATCTTTAAAGCTACCTAATCCTTCGTAAACATCGATATTGTTTTTCTTCATTAAAAAATCGATACCACCTGTTGTTTGGTCGACAACAGATTGCTTACGCGCGATCATTTTTTCTAAATTCACTTTAATTTCACCTGGTATTTCGATACCGTGCTCTTCAAAATGTTTTACTGCATCTTCGTAGTGGTGAGAAGAATCTAATAATGCTTTACTAGGAATACACCCCACGTTAAGGCAAGTACCACCAAGTGTTGAATATTTTTCGATAATTGCAGTTTTCATTCCTAGTTGTGCGCAACG
>JAGPVI010000101.1 GCA_018067115.1 Bizionia sp.
ACATTAAATCGTTTTTTAACGGATTACAAAATTTTGAAATTGATTTTAGACGCTTTTCATTCTCAGAAACCAATCATATTAATCGCTTGGTAGATTACGAACTTTATAAAAAAGAAAAAGACAAACTTCAGAAATTATTTATCGAAGCGAATAATCCATTAAGTTTATATAACCATAGTATTGATGATGGCTACATAACAGTAACAGATAGTACGGCATCGGTTTATAAGGTCGAAATTAGAGATTTTAAAGATAATGTGACGTCGGTAGATTTAGAAATTAAAGGTCTAGACACCATCCCAATCGATTCTTTAGATCTTAAAATAACACCACATTATATATTAGCCAGTCAAGAAAACATTCTTGAAAAAGACAATATTAAAGTAGAGTTTCCTCGCGAATCTTTTTACGACAACTTCTTTATTGATTTTAAAGTTGAAAACGATACACTTGTTCTTCATGAACCTACTATTCCTTTAAAAAAGTATTTTAGTATTACCTTTAATTTAGAGCAATACAACGCCGAAGACCTTAATCAGTTTTATATTGCTAGACTTGTAGGGTGGAATGATTTCCCGAGTTACTCTAACACTATAAAAAAGGGAACCACCTTTATCACACGTACTAAAAACTTAGGCACATACGTTATTGCTAAAGATACCGATGCACCAACCATAGAGCCTATTCGCTTTAAAGAAGGCGCTTGGCTTAGTAAATACCGCTATTTAAAACTAAAAATCAACGACAAAACCACAGGGATTTCTAATTACCGCGCAACTATAAACGACCAGTGGGTTTTAATGGAATACGACTACAAAACTAAACTATTAACTTACGATTTTAACGATGCAGTAAGTACAGAGACCAAGAATAATTTAAAAGTAATTGTTACAGATAACGTAGGAAATAGTACTACTTTTGAAGCTATATTTTACAGAAAATAAAACCCAAGATATTGACAACTAAAGCTAAATTACTACAACTGCTCGTTTTTTTACTTCCCATTTTTGCACTGGCCCAAACAGCAACAATAAATGGTGTTATTTTAAATGATGAAGAATTCCCTATAGAAAACGTGAATATTAAAACCATTTTTGACGGTACTAAAACCAATGAGAATGGATTTTACGAACTTAAAATACCGGCAAATACAGAGGTCATTATCGAGTTCACACATATTTCTCATAAAAAGGTACAAGCGACTTTAAATTTAAAAAATGGCGAGATTTTCGAGTTTAATCCCATTCTAAATGTTAACATCGAGCAAATTTCTACAGTAGTAATTAGCGGTAAAAAACGTAAAGATATTGAGGGGATTATTACCATCTCTCCAGCAGTAATTAGAAAAATTCCTGGAGCTAATGCCGGTGTAGAAAATTTATTAAAAACACTACCAGGCGTTAGTGGTAATAATGAATTAAGCACGCAATACTCTGTACGTGGTGGAAATTTTGACGAAAATTTAGTGTATGTTAACGGCATTGAGGTCTACCGCCCGTTTTTAGTACGAAGCGGACAGCAGGAAGGTTTAAGCTTTGTGAATAGTGATTTGGTAGAAAATATTGAATTTTCTGCCGGTGGATTCCAAGCGAAATATGGCGACAAATTATCGTCAGTATTAGATATAACCTATAAAAAACCCAATGCGTTTGGCGTCTCTGCCGATTTAAGTTTACTAGGTGGTAGTCTCGCACTAGAAACCGTAAGTAAAGATTCGAAATTTACAGGTATTGTAGGTGTGCGTTACCGCGACAATAGTTTATTAGTAAAAGCAAAGGAAACAGAAACCAACTACGACCCAAAATTTGCAGATGTACAAAGTTATTTAACGTATCAAGTAACCGATAAATTCGAGTTGAGTTTTTTAGGAAACGCCTCATTAAACAAATACAATTACGAACCACAAACGCGACAAACAAACTTTGGTACTCTAGACAATCCGCTAGCATTATTAGTGTTTTACGAAGGCCAAGAACGCGATTCGTACCAAACATTATTTGGAGCGCTACAAGGAAGCTACCAAGTGAATGATAATGTTAATTTAAATTTAGTGGCGTCCACATACCACACCACCGAAGAAGAGCATTTTGATATTTTAGCGCAATACCGATTGGGGCAAGTAAACTCGAATATTGGTGATGAAGATTTGGGAGAGGTAGAGTTTTCTGAAGGTATTGGCGGACAATTAAACCACGGAAGAAACGATTTAGACGCTTTAATTACGACTATAGAACATAAAGGGACTTTTACAAAAAACGATAACGATTTTAAATGGTCCATAAAGTATACCAATGAAGATATTAGAGACCGTTTAATTGAATGGGAAGTTATTGACTCGGCAGGTTTTTCTATCAATCCGCCAAATATAGATGGTTTTAATGACCAACCTTATAGTCCTTACGAAGGCCCCCTAACGGCCTTTCAAAATGTAAACGCTAGAAACAGCACCCAAATTAACCGCTTGCAATCGTATGTGCAATGGAGCAAGAAATCGAACCTAGGAACGCACGACGTTTGGTACAATACTGGTGTGCGTTCGCATAGTTGGACGGTAAAAGGCGATGGTATCGCTTCGCAATCGCAGACTGTTTTTAGTCCGAGAGCTCAATTTGCAATAAAGCCAAATTGGAATGCCGATATGTTATTTAGAATTAGCGGAGGGTTCTATTATCAGCCGCCCTTTTATAAAGAGTTACGCGATGCTAATGCCATGGTACAACCCAGTGTAAAAGCACAACAATCTATTCATTTTGTTATTGGTAATGACTACAGTTTCAATATTTGGGAACGTCCTTTTAAATTAACTAGTGAGGCGTATTACAAAAAACTGTCGGATGTTAATCCGTATTCAGTAGAAAACGTACGCATAAGGTATCGTGCTAACAATTCCGCGGAAGCGTATGCCTACGGATTAGATTTACGATTAAACGGAGAGTTCGTTCCCGGAACAGAAAGCTGGTTTAGTTTTGGCTATTTAAAAACCGAAGAAAACATTGACAATCGCGGTTATATTGCCAGACCAACAGACCAACGCTTAAAGTTTGCGGCCTTATTTCAAGATTACGTGCCCAACTTACCCAATTTTAAAATGTATTTAAATGTCGTCTATAATACTGGATTACCGGGAGGGTCACCAAGTTATGCCGACCCGTACCAATATCAAAACAGATTGCCGGATTATAAGCGTGCGGATATTGGTTTTCAATTTGTAATTGTAGATGCCAATAAGCAGTTTGAAAGCGGATGGAAAAAGCCTTTTAAGGAATTATCTTTAGGTTTCGAAATATTTAATGTGTTCGATAACCAAAACTCGATAACCAACACGTGGGTGAGAGATGTGTATAGCAAGCGCCAGTATGCCATTCCCAACTATTTAACACCGCGTGTCTTTAACGTAAAAACATCGATGCGTTTTTAGGAATGAGATTTACAGGTTAAATTTTAGGACTAGCTTAAGAACAAAGAAGATGCTACAAGAATAATAAATTACAACCGGATACAAAAAAAGCGAACTTCTAAGAAGTTCGCTTTTCTATTTTGTAATTAATGCTATAAAAATAGATCGCTTATAACGCTCCCCACTCTTTTAATGAATCTTCATTCATTTTAACATAATCCATATTTCCTGCTTCTTTAGATTTTGCTAAAGATACTTTTGCAGTTTTAATAGCATTTTTCTTATCGCCAACAGCAGCATAAATTAAAGATTGCTTTCTTAATTGGTAAAACTGAGGGTCTTTCATCATAGACATTGCTTTCTGCATCCACTCGTTAGCCATTTTAGCATCTTTACCTTCTTCTAGGTAATAAGTTGCAGCAGAATAGTAATCGTTAGCCGAAGGACCATTTAACGCCTTATCGATAGATGCCGATACCGTTTTATCTGTATGAACCGTAAAAGGAACGCCTACATAAACATCAGACCACATCATACCCAATACAGCAGAGCTACTTGTTAAATCATCAAAACTCATTGTAAATGTTTCAATTTTCATTGGCAGTTTATAAGTTTCAGCCTTTACTGAAGCAACCACTTTAGAATCATCCCATTTTGCTGGAAGACCCCAATTTTGTGACTCAGAATAAAAGTAAACCTCCCAAGAATCTGCAGTTGGTTTAGTATAAATTGCATAAGAACCCGCTTTAACATCTTTACCTCCAATTACAACATCTTCGCTAAAGGTAATTTTTGTATTCATATTCCCTCCCGTTCTCCATACTTTTCCGTAAGGTACAAGGTTTCCAAAAATTTCGCGATCCCTCATTCCAGGACGTGAATATTCTAATTCTACATTAGTTAAACCTACTGTTTGTTCCATTTTAGAAAATGGGCTGGTTTTAGGTATTTCTACTTGCGCTTTCATTGCGAAAGAGGCAGAGAAAACAACAGCTAGTAAAAGTAATTTTTTCATAATAGTGTTTATTTATTAAAGTTATTAACTCGTAAATTTAAGCAATAAGAAATCTTAGTTTGTTAACAAAACCTTAAATAACAGAGCCTCACCCCACAATACATAGTCACAGGGTTTTAGCCTGAAGGTAATTTAACATAACATTTTGTTTAACGTTAATGCGTAATAGTTAAACATTTTGTATATTTATACTTTAAAACACTTACAATGGCAAAAAAGAAAAACATTACAGACCAAGACCTTATATCGTTTTATATGGATTACGTATTAGAACACAGCGAGCAGCCTAAGTCTGTTTATGCTTTTTCTAAACTTAATAATTTCGAAGAGTCTAAATTTTACGAGCATTTTAGCACTTTCGAATCATTAGAAAAGGGAGTTTTTAAAGCGTTTTTAACTAACACCCTCTTAATGCTAGAAGCAAATGAGGATTATCAAAATTTTGATGCGAGAGATAAACTCCTCAGTTTTTACTTTACTTTTTTCGAGAACTTAACAGCCAACAGAAGTTATGTGGCTTACGCGCTAAAGCAACACAAAAGTACATTAAAATCATTAGCTGTTTTAAAGGATCTAAAATTAGGGTTCTGTAATTACATCGGGCATTTAGATATTGAAACCTTAGATATTAAAGAAGAGCGACTAGAAAAATTACAGCAACGATCACTAAGAGAAACAGCATGGCTTCAGTTATTACTTACGTTAAAATTTTGGTTAGAGGACACCTCTACTTCCTTTGAAAAAACGGATATATTTATTGAAAAAGCAGTAAATACTAGTTTCGACCTATTAGATATAAAGCCATTAAAGAGCCTTATTGATTTTGGTAAGTTTATTTACAAAGAAAAGTTTAACACACACTAATTTAACACCCCATCACTATTGAAAACTATAGATAAAATACCGACTTCCAAAATTCAAAGAGCTTCCAAATTAGTATCTACTGGTGCTAAAGTGGGCGTTAATTACCTAAAGTATTACGGTGATAAACTCACAAAAACAGAAACGGAAGCTAAAGATCGTTTAGATAAAAATAATGCAGAAGATATTTACGACAGCCTAAAACAACTTAAAGGAAGTGCCTTAAAAGTGGCACAGATGTTAAGTATGGAGAAAAGCCTATTACCACAAGCTTATGTCGAAAAATTTTCGCTTGCACAGTTTTCCGTACCGCCATTATCGGCACCATTAGTCACCAAGACTTTTAAACACTATTTTGGAAAAGCACCAAGCGCTATGTTCGACTCCTTTAATTTAGAATCGGTAAATGCTGCCAGTATTGGTCAGGTGCATTTAGCAGAAAAAGACGGTAAAAGATTGGCTGTTAAAATCCAATACCCTGGGGTTGCCGATAGTATCTCTTCAGATTTGGCTTTGGTAAAACCCATAGCGATTAAAATGTTTAATATAAGAGGGAAAGATTCCGACAAATATTTTAAAGAAGTTGAAAATAAATTAATTGAAGAAACAAACTACCTGCTAGAACTTCAGCAGAGTAAAACCGTCGTCGAGGCGTGTAAACACATCCCGAATTTAAAATTCCCTACTTACTATGAAGACTTATCGTCGGAACGTATTATTACAATGGATTGGATGGATGGTGAGCATTTATCTGAGTTTACAAACAAAAACACAGATCAAGAGAAAGCAAATGTGCTAGGGCAGGCATTATGGGATTTTTATATGTATCAAATGCACGTTCTCAAGAAAGTGCATGCAGATCCACATCCTGGAAACTTTTTAGTATCTAAAGACAACGAGTTAATTGCAATCGATTTTGGCTGCATGAAAGAGGTTCCCGACGATTTTTACGTGCCTTATTTTGAATTGGCAAAAAAGGAAAATATTGATACTCCGGAAGTCTTTAAAGAGAAAATGTATACCCTAGAGATTTTGCGCCCCGAAGACACAAAGGAAGAATTAGACTTTTTTAGTGATATGTTTTATGGTATGCTCAGTTTATTTACACAACCCTTTCATAACGACACTTTCGATTTTTCTGATCCCACATTTTTTAATGCGATTGCAGAATTTGGAGAACGTTACAGTAAAAGTACCGAGTTAAGAAAAATGAATGGTAATAGAGGATCTAAACATTTTATTTACATTAACAGAACGTTTTTCGGACTCTATAATTTGATGTTCGATTTGAAAGCTCAGAATATTAAAATTAATAATTATAAGACCTTATAAAATAGAAACTCAATCTAGGAATTATTTTTATTCAGATAGAGTGGTTCTATGAGCTCCAGAATGCGGCGATTTTTCCAAAGTAACAGCTGTTATAAAATGATTAGTATCACCCAACCAAAAGAAAGAACCGTAGCGTTCTAAATAAGAGACTTCAACATACTTACCTTGAAATTTTTGCAAATCACTAATTACCTGTTCATTATTTTGCTCTACAGAAAAAGAAAATATTTGCGCACCAGAAATCCCTTGACTGATTTCGCCTTCCCAAGTTTTTATGAATAGACCCCGATTACTAAATTTTATTAATTCGCCCGAGCGTGTCCCCTCACTAAAAGGAACATAGTATATAAAGGTATAATAACCCGCCATAATTAAAATTACCGTTAGAGCTATTATTGCTAAAATCTTTTTCATTGCAGTATTTTTTTGAATGTTAAATATAGTAAGATTGTATTAGTTTCTTAGAATTAAAGCATAAATTATAAAGGAAGAACCAGAGAAATACTTGCTTTATTTGTTAACAGTACTGAGTAAGAATCCAAAATTAAATAATATAAAATGAGAATATTAGTTACAGGAGCATCGGGATATATTGGCAAGCGTATCATTCCCTTATTATTAGAAGAAGGACATACAGTAGTTTGTGCTGTTAGAGGAAAATTAAGAACTGAAAAGCAATATTCTGGTGAAGCGAACGTACATATTGTGGAAGCCGATTTTTTGGATGCACATTCGCTAAACAATATTCCTAAAGATATTGATGCCGCTTATTATTTAATTCATTCCATGTCTAATTCTGTGAGTCAATTCCAAAAAATGGAAGAAGATTGTGCCGTTAATTTTAAAAACTATATAGAAACCACTAATGTAAAACAGGTTATTTATTTAAGCGGTATTACAAACGATTCTAAACTATCTAAGCACTTAATCTCTAGGCAGAATGTTGAAAAAACATTACAATCTAATAGTTATGCTTTAACGGTATTTAAAGCAGGAATTATAGTGGGTTCGGGGAGTTCCTCTTTTGAAATTATTAGAGATTTAGTAGAAAAACTTCCGGTAATGATTGCTCCTAAGTGGTTAAACACAAAAACACAACCTATTGCTGTTCGCGATATTTTAAGCTTTCTCTCGCGAGGTTTAGGCAAAGAAGAGTTATACAATACATCTCATGATATTTTTGGACCCGAAGTATTAACTTATAAGCAAATGCTCTTGCGCTTTGCCAAAGTTAGAAATTTAAAACGTTACATTTTAACTGTTCCTATTATGACTCCCAAGTTATCGAGTTATTGGCTGTATTTTGTTACCTCTACATCTTACAAATTAGCACAAACCTTGGTAAACAGTATGGGTGTCGAAATTATTGGTAAAAAAAGCAATATAAATACAATTCTAGACATCAAACCCATGTCTTATGTTAAGGCTGTAGAACTAGCATTCGAAAAAATAGAACAGAATAGTATAGCGTCAAGTTGGAAAGATTCTTTTGTAAGCAGCCGCTTAAAAAAAAGAGTGTCTTCAAAATATATTAACGTTCCAGAATACGGTTGCTTTACAGATGTTAAACAACGTAATGTGAAAGATGAAGCGCGAACACTAGAAAAAATATGGGCCATTGGAGGGGAAAACGGATGGTATTACGGTACTTTTCTTTGGAAATTTAGAGGCGCTTTAGACAAATTAGTGGGAGGTATTGGCTTGCGAAGAGGGCGTACTAATAGAACCACAATTCATACTGGAGATGCTTTAGATTTTTGGCGTGTGCTTTTAGCCGATAAAGAAGAAGGGCGTCTTTTGCTTTTTGCCGAAATGAAACTTCCTGGCGAAGCTTGGCTAGAATTTAAAGTAGATAAGGGAATCCTTTACCAACGGGCTGTTTTTAGACCTAGAGGACTTGCTGGTCGCCTGTACTGGTATAGCGTCTTCCCTTTTCATGGATTAATCTTTAATGGAATGATTACCAAATTAGCTAATGCCTAATCATCCAATTCAATAACTCTTAATATAAAAAAATAAGATAATAGTAGCATTGCTATGCGCTTTAGCCTGTATCTAATTAGTTTTAAAATTTTGTTTAACTTTTTAGGTTAAAAGTTAAACATTTTGTAAATTTGAATCCACAAGTACATTAAATATGTTATTTAACACCACACATAATAATAAAGAAAATGCTAAAACTATAGATAAAATGGTTGGCAATTCTTATGGCTTTTTAGAACGTATTAAATTAAAAGGCACGG
>JAGPVI010000104.1 GCA_018067115.1 Bizionia sp.
TACTGTATTCCCCGCAACCACAACACCGGCAAACCTTCCCTGCAAATACTGAAAAAAATTCATATGGTGATAATCGCTACTGGTAACAGTTGCCGAATGACTTGGCTCGCTATAAAGGCGGTGGTGGTCGTGTCCGTCATCTTCTTTTTTAGTTTCTTTTACTATAATTTCATCCAGTACGCGCGAGTTTTTATCAGGGTAAAATTCTTTTAACGAAAGTTCATTCATGTATTGCATTCGGTGCATAGAAACAGGAATGTAGCTAAAACTGTTAAGTAAGGCTAAATCAACATTGGCACGTTCTGGCATTTCTACTCCCATTTCTTTAATTTTAACCGTGGTCTTGTTTGTACCCCTGTGGTTTTTCCCTTGCACGATTACCATGGCTGTATCGACAAATAAAACGTTGTTAAATGTAAATTCGCCTTTAGCATTGGTTTGGGTTGTATATACATCTCCATGCCTATTGTCTGATATGCTTAATGTTACTTCTGAGTGTTCAATTGTTTTTTTCGAAAGATATTTTTCAATGGTTCCCTTTACTGCTATGCCCAGTTGTTGATTGGTTTTAGTTTCGTTTATATTGTTTATATCGTTCCAAATATAATTTCTCCAACCATTTGTAAGCATTAATAAGTTCAGTTTACCATATGATGGCATTTCCTCACTATCAACAAAAAAGTCAGCAGGAGAGGGAATGTAAGCTCTTAATTCAGAATCGGTAAGTAGATACGATTTTATGTTTTGGGTAACTCCCGCAGCGTTGAGCGAATTTTTATTTACCACAGAAACCGATAATCTTGAAAATTCATTTTTCGACAAGTTTTCCGGTTGTTTGAAATGAACTTCAACCTTTTGGCGTGTACCCATTTCTGTTGCGTTAATAGCCATTTCAATTGCAACATCATTCTTTAAATTGTAATAAACCAATCTTTCCGAAATAGGCTCGTATTCTTTATTAAGAAGAACCAGGCGGTTTATGCCATTATTGAAATATTTCGGTCGAATATGAACAGTCTTGATAGTCCGCGGACCGCCAACTTTAAAATAATGAGCGCTTTTTCCTCGATGAAAGAGAGTAATGTAATAGTGCTCTGCTGCTTGGTTTTCGTGCGTAACAATATTAATAATCATACCTTTTTTGCCTGATGAAACAAGCATTAGCTTGGCTCCTGTGGTTCGAATTTCAGGGAAATTGTATTCAAGTTTTTGTTCTCCGTCAATTTCTACGGTATAAGTTTGAGTGGCATCGGGGATAAAATATACTTGCCCCATACCTTTGTAACTGGTGGTAAAATTTACAACCGATTTTCCCGAACTATCTATAATTTTTCCGTTAATGTCAATCTCTTTGCCACTTTTGCTAGTGGCTTTAAATGCCATTACATTAATTATTCCATTTAACAGAAAACCTCCTTCGGGGTAAAAATTAAGATTAATATTTTCGGAATTTAATTTGGCTTCTTTTGTTTCGAAACCAGCGGTGTTTTTTACATTGCTTACTTTTATTGTTTTGGTAAAAAACGCATCTTCATCAAATTGTTTCAAATAATCGGTGTATGCGCGAAGCAGATAATTGCCTTCTTTAAAATCTTTACTGCAAAAACTCAAATATCCTTGACAACGTCCTCCCAGAATAGCAAAAAGCTCTTTCTGTACATAATTGCCTTCGTCGTTTAATAACTCAACATATAAATTGAAATCTCCAGCTAAAGGAGCATGTTTTCTTCCTTCTAATAGGTAGGCCGAAAACCAAAGTGTATCGCCTGTAAAGTAGAATTCGCGATCGGTGTGAAGGTAAAGTTTTTGAAAAGGTACTGATTCTTGTGATTTAATATATTTATTGATTTTTTGAGACTTAGCACCAATTGCTATAAATAAACCAATTGCGAAGAGGAGTAAAAGTCGATGCATGGTGTTTGTTTTGCGGTTGAGCTAATACTAACAAATATTATTCCAGTTAGGTAATAAATATCATGTTATACGGCACGGATTCTTTCAGCTCCAGAGGTTGACGCCACTCACTACGAAAAGCATTGGCAGCATCAGAAGAACATGTAACTTTTACACGCTCCGAGGGCTTAATATTAGTGCTGTATTGAACCTCGATTCTCGTTTCCCGCTCAGTAAAAAGCTTCACATTTTGTGAGGCTTTTTTTATGGAATCAACTGAATCGTATTTTCTTTATAGAGTGAATTAGTTAGTACTGGTAAGTGGGCTTCTCACATTTACTTTAAATTCTGCCTCCCCTAACAATATCTTTCCACTGGTAGTTATGCCTTCTACTAATATTTTGTATTCCGAAAGATTATCGCAGGTATAAAACGAGATGCTAGAATTGCTTCCACTCAATTCTATTAACGGATTCCAATATAGGGTAGTTCTATAATCAGGAGCTTCTGATTGTTTATTTTCCGTAGTATATACGGGAGAATAGAACTCACGATGGGCGGCAAATCCTTTAATCTTTTTTACAATGGTTCCCGGCATTGCACGAGGAATATATTCATTTACGCTTCCTCTTCTGGTAAATACTAATATAACTCCATTTGCTCCGCGCACACCATATATAGTAGCTTTTGCCCCCTTTAAAACTTCTATTTTATCAATTACTGGCATAGGAAGATAATCAACGTATTTTTTATCGACGACTCTTCCATCAACT
>JAGPVI010000117.1 GCA_018067115.1 Bizionia sp.
CGCGGTTTTCTGGATGGTATTCCGGGATTAACCGTTGCATCTATTAATGCATATGGTGTGTTTTCTAGATATGTAAAACTGATGCTTTTACAACGCGGTATTAGATAATCTCTATTAAAAATCTTGAGTTTAAAACCAAGATTTTCCTTTTTTTAATTTCTTTTGAAACGCTTTTAATGAATCCTCTCCCCTAATATCAATACGTTGCACTTCGTAATTGTTAGAAAACGGATAGTGATTAACGCGATTGCCAATACGCAAACCATAAGCAATTCTATTGGTATTTAAACTCTTAAAAAAAGCAATATTATAATCTCCTTTTTTAGGGTACTTACCATAAGGATACGCTAAAGTGTTGTGAATATCCAGATCGTGCTCCTTTATAAAAGCTTTACATTTATCGAAATCTTCTTGAACTTCATCTTCACTAATTTCATCATATTTTTTATGGGCGAAAGAATGTAGTCCCAACTCGATAATGTTAGGGTTTAAAGATTTTAATTGCTCTACAGACATAATGGCTTCCTGACCGCTACTCCAGTCGTCCGTTGCTCCAACATACTGAAATGGAATGTAAAAACACGCCTTCAAGTTATATTTTTGCAACAATGGATACGCAAGCTCTAGTTGATTTACATACACGTCATCAAAGGTAATAATAACCGCTTTTTCAGGAAATTGATCCGGAGACAAAAACCCTTGCAGCTCTTTAAAATGAAGAGATGTATAACCATTGGCAGCTAAAAACTTGAACTGCTCTTCTAGTTTTTCCGCAGCAATAGTTAATCCTTTACTTTCACTAAGACGATCACTAACGCTGTGATACATTAAAACTGGTAATTTGGCCATTGTTAGCGTATTTATTTAAATAAAATGAAGCGAAATTGCTTACTTTTGACAAAGATAAAAAGGGAAACGACAAATATCTTAGTAAACATTTAATTTTTATAAATGATTAGTGCATTAGCAATAACCTACAACGAAGAAACGCATATAGAAAGCTATATAAAAAGCTTGGCTTTCGCCGATGAGATTATTATTGTCGATTCTATTAGCACGGATAAAACTGTAGAAATCGCCAAGCGATTTGACGTTAAAATTATTTCTCGCCCTTTTAAAAATTTCTCTGATCAGAAAAATTTCGCTATTAGCCAAGCCTCGCACGATTGGGTCGTGTTTTTTGACTTGGATGAAAAAATACCTGCTATTTTAGCACAAGAAATTGTTGCTACTGTAAATTCTGATGCACCTTTATATGCCTATACTGTAAAACGCAATTTTCATTTTATGGGTAAACGTATAAAATATAGTGGATTTCAAACTGACAGAGCAGTGCGTTTGTTTCATAAAAACCACTGTAAATATAATGGAAATACAGTACACGAACGCATTGAAACCGATGGTAAAATAGGGTTATTAAAACACGCTTTAGATCATCAAACTTATAAAAGTTTCGATAATTACAACACTAAATTAAGTTTGTACAGTAAACTACAAGCTGAGGAATTATTTAAGAAGGATGTGCGACCAAATTTAATTCACTTTCTGTTTAGACCTTGGTATCGCTTTATGCACCAATACTTTTTACGATTGGGCTTTTTAGATGGTAAGGAAGGTTTTATTATTAGCTATGTACACGCATTTTCGGTGTTTAAACGCTATATCCAATTGTGGGCTATGTATCGTAAAATTGAATAAAACAACGTTTCAAAGCGGTCCATAACACTTTTACGAACACTAGATCTTCATTTTAAACCTTGAGTTCTACCCTAAATACTTATCTACTCCATTGGTTGCCCAAACGATTTTTTCTGAAATGGTTTGTTGTTCTATTTTATCGTTAATCTCAAATCGATTTCTTGATTTTTCATTGTGATATATGTGAAAGACTATGCCGCGATAGCGCAACCTTCTAGCATTTAAGCCTATGTTATGAAATCGTAATACTAATTCTGAATCCTCACGTCCCCATCCTGTAATATCTTCGTTATACCCATTTACGGTTATAAAATCTGATTTATAATAGGAGGTGTTACACCCTCTAAACTTACTAGAGAAAGTATCACTTTCTTTATACAACGCACTTAAAAAAGGAATATGTAATGCGCGTGTTCTTTTTTTAATACCCTTAGAAAGCACATTAAATTGCACCTGTTTTTTAGAAAAAAGGGTATTTAAATGGGGTTGTTGAATGTTTACACGCGAACCAAACAAATAGGTTTTCGGTTTTACAAATTCTAAATGATCTTGAATAAAATTAGGATGCATAATACAATCGCCATCCACTTGAACAATATAGTCACCACTAGCTTTTGCCACTGCTTGATTTAAAATATGTGCTTTTCGGAATCCCTTATCCTCTTGCCATTCATGATGCAATGGCATTGATAATTCGTTTTTAAAGCGATCGATAATTACTTTTGTTTCCGGAGTAGAACCATCGTCGGCAATAATAATTTCGTCTGGTAAAACCGATTGATTTTTTACACTAAGCAAAACGAGTTCTAATGCTTCAGGCCAATTATAAGTGGCAATGATTAATGTATTTGAAATATAACGCATAGTTTAAAAATAAGATTCGAAAGCTGTTTTATTCTTTTTAAAGGGGCCAAGAAACTTAAACCATTGCCCAAAGTTTTTCTTTAATAAAAACCATTTTGAAGGATGTAATTTAGGATTGTTTTCAACTAAAGATTTTATTTCCGCTAAATTTTGAGTCGGAAAATAGTCTAAACTCTTCCAAATATCAGGATCTAAATAGAACACATTTTTTAGTGTTTTATAATTGTCTTTATCTGCTTTTTTCCATTTCGGAAAGAACTCTTCGTTTATTTCGTGACTGTGTCCCCAGTTTTCTAATTTAAACTGCAACTCTTCTTCCGTACGCGACAAACACTCG
>JAGPVI010000120.1 GCA_018067115.1 Bizionia sp.
CCATTTCGCCATCGTTTGCTACAGCATTATAAAAAGTTAGCATTTGCAACGGGGTCAATCTTAGGTTATAGCCATACGCCATAGATGGGAGTGCATTTCTACTCCATTTACTATGTCCTGGCTCATAAATCTCTGGCTCTCCTTCTCCGTTAATTGCCACACCTAATTTTGTATTTAACCCCCAATCTTTAAGGTGATTAATAAATTGCATAGGGTTTTTCGAGTAGGCATCATCTAAAATAGAGGCAATTGCAATATTTGAAGACACCTCGAACGCACGCCCTACCGATATTTTTCCGTATCCACCATGTCGAGAATCTCGCACACGCTGACCGTAAAAAGATTTCACCCCGTTACCGGTATCAATAACCGTAGAGGTATCGACAACTTTATCTTCTAAAGCAGCCATAAAACTTGCTAATTTAAAAGTAGACCCAGGCTCGTGAGATTCCCAAATAGCATAATTTCGTTTTTCGTAATAGGTGCCCGACGGACTTTTTGCCAAATTAGAAATCGCTCTAATCTCTCCTGTTTTCACTTCCATTACTACCACGCAACCGTGCTCGGCATCATACAATTCTAACTGTTCTAAAAGCGCATGGTGTGCAATATCCTGTACATTAACATCTATAGTTGTATACACATCGTAACCATCTTTTGGTTCCACTTGGTTATAATCGACTATAGGCTTCCATTGTCCTTTTCCTATATTTTGTTTTAACCTATGGCCATCTATTCCTTTTAAATACATTTCGCCAAAAGCACCATCTATACCGGCACGAGTAATATTCCCTTCTCCGTCCTTACGTTCGTAACCAATAGTTCGCATAGAGATCCCTCCCATTGGATGCTCCCTTTTAGTTGTTTGCTCAACAATTAATCCGCCTTTATAAGCCCCCAGTTTTAACATTGGAAAGTTGCGTAACCTTATATAGTCTGAATACCCTATATCGCGAGCTAACAAATAATACCTGTTTTTATTGGCACGTGCTTTTTTGATTTCCTTTTGGTAATAGCTAGAACTTCTACCACTATAAGCAGATAAAGAATCGCTTAACGGTTTTAGATATTTCTGAAACGTTTTCGAGGAAGGCGTAATGGCATCAATACGAATATCGTACTTAGGAATTGATGTTGCTAGTAAGTTACCTTTTACAGAATACACATTACCTCTGTTTGCAGGAATTATAACATCTTTAACGGTACGTTTCTCGGCTAATGCTCGGTATTCGTCACCATCTACAAACTGTATTGTTAGCAATTTAAAAACCACAGCAAGCCCAAAGATGAACATACATCCAGCTATAAAATACAATCGGTTTAATATGTTCTTTTCGTTTACTGCCACGACTGAACTTTAAATTTGTGGTTTTACTTTTATTTTTTGAGGCGGTACCTCGGAGGTTTTTAACCCTTTTTCTCTCATTTTAATCTCTATGGAGGATTCTTTTTTCAATTCCATTAAACGCCCTCTTCCATCTATAAATATTGATCGCAACTCTTTTGCTTCATTTTTCAACCCTGCAATTTTGTATACTTTTTTATCTGCACTGTGCGAACTCGCAATCATTACTATGGCCAATATTAGAATAAACAGAATCATTTTCCAGTTTTTTAAAGAATCGTTACTTACAAGAAATTGTCCTCTTAATAAACCACGTAAACCTTCTCCCATTTCAATTAATATGTTTTAATTAACACAACCTATAACAGCCCAATTAGGCATTAAGATTTTATTTTTTGTGCAATTCTAAGCTTTGCGCTTCTCGCCCTATTATTAATTTTTATCTCTTCTTTTGATGGCACAATTAAACCGCCTACTTTTTTTAGAGGCACTTCGTAATTTCCAAACATATCGCGTTCTGGTTCACCTTCGAACATCCCGTTTCTTATAAATCGTTTAACCAACCTATCTTCTAATGAGTGGTAAGAAATAAAACTTAAGCGTCCGTTAGGCTTTAGTATTTCTGGTGTTTGCAATAAGAACTCTTTTAAGGCTTCAATCTCTTGATTCACCTCTATTCTAATCGCTTGATATATTTGCGCTAACACTTTGTTCTCGTGTCTTGGTGGTAAAAACTTCTTTAACACCTCTTTTAACTGCTCGCTAGTTTTAATAGGTTGTAGCTCTCTGTTCTCCACAATTAAACTTGCCATTGCTGGAGCCGCACGCAATTCTCCATATTGCGCTAACACTCTACGCAAATCTTCTTCTTCATAATCATTAACGACATGATAAGCCGATAATTCGCTTTTCTGGTTCATTCGCATATCTAAATCTGCTTCAAAACGCGTTGAAAAACCACGCTCTGCAACATCAAACTGATGTGAAGACACTCCGAAATCTGCTAAAACGCCATCCACTTCTTTCGCTCCATAAAATCTTAAAAAACGTTTAACGAATCTAAAATTCTCATGAATCAGCGTAAACCTAGGGTCGTCTATTTTATTCTCTAAAGCATCGGCATCTTGATCGAATGCAAACAATTTTCCATTAGGCCCTAAGCGACTTAATATTTCCTTACTGTGGCCACCACCACCAAAAGTGACATCGACATAAACACCATCTTCTTTAATGTTTAAGCCGTCTACCGTTTCTTTTAATAATACCGGATTATGATATTCCATCTGTGTCATCGTCTTGTCCCATAACCTCTTCAGCTAAATCTCCAAAATTTAAAGCTGCATCGTCTATGGCTTGTTCATATTTATCTTTATCCCATATTTCAACAATATTAATTGATGAAGAGACTACAATATTCTTCGAAATTTCTGCGAAGCCAATAAGATCTTTCGGAATTAATAATCTTCCGTTAGCATCTACTTCTACAATTTTCACTCCCGCAGTAAAACGTCGAATAAAATCATTGTTCTTTTTTACAAATCTATTTAAGCCATTCATTTTTTGCATTAAGACTTCCCACTCTGCCATTGGATACAATTCTAAACACGGCTGAAAAACGGCACGTTTTAACACAAACCCATTTTGTAACACCGGAGACAACTGCTTTTTAAGCGCAGCCGGAAGCATAACACGTCCTTTTGTGTCTGCTTTACATTCGTATGTTCCTATTAATGAGTTCAAAGCGTTTTGAAAAATGAAATTGGTTTAAGATTCAAATATATTGAAAAATATACCACTTTTTACCACAATATACCACTTTGTTAATAAGTAATTGATGAAAACAAGGTTAAAACACCGTAATAGAGAGGCACATACGGTTCAGCAACTGTAATTCAAGTCTTTAAAAATGGCAAAAACCCGACTTAAAGTTTTGTTAACATCTGTTTTTAAAACCTTTACTTAACAAAAACAGTATTATGTTATTTTTTTGATTGAAATAACTATATTTGCTTTAACAGATTTGACTACACTTAATGACTCATACTATAAAAAAAGAAGGAAAATACAATTATATCGAGGCAGGCGAAGGCACGCCAATAATTGTGCTACATGGGCTTATGGGAGGCTTAAGTAACTTTACAGGAGTACTGAATCACTTTAGTAAAAAAGGATATCAAGTAATTATTCCTGAGCTACCTATATACAGTAGAACACTTTTAAAAACCAACGTGAAATCGTTTGCAAAGTTTGTAAACGAATTCATAGAATACAAAGGTTTTGATGAGGTTATTCTATTAGGAAACTCTTTAGGTGGGCACATAGGCTTGTACCACACTAAATTACACCCAGAACTTGTAAAAGCATTAATTATTACAGGGAGTTCTGGACTATACGAAAGCGCAATGGGCGGTGGTTATACCAAACGTAGCGATTACGAAGTGATGAAGAAAAAAGCACAAGAAGTGTTTTACGATCCTGCAGTTGCCACCAAAGAAATTGTCGATGAGGTTTACGAAACAGTAAACGACCGTAATAAATTAATTAAAACATTAGCCATTGCCAAAAGTGCAATTAGACATAATATGGCTAAAGATTTACCTAAAATGACAACACCTACGTGTATTATTTGGGGGAAAAATGACACCGTAACACCGCCAAATGTTGGGATTGAATTTAATGAACTACTTCCAGATTCAGAATTATTTTGGATTGACAAATGTGGTCACGCCGCTATGATGGAACACCCTGATGAATTCAATAATATTCTTGATGCTTGGCTAGAAAAAAGAGGGTTTTAACACCTCTTAATCTAAAATTATACTTTAACCTGAATACTACTGTAAGTCTTTTTATATCTTAAGATTTCTACAAAAATTAAACACAATGAAAATTAAATCTGCCGAATTTGTAATGAGTAATTCTGATGTGGAGAAATGCCCTAAGAATTTAATGCCCGAATATGCATTTATAGGTAGAAGTAATGTTGGGAAATCGTCCTTAATAAATATGTTAACGAATAGAAAAAGTTTAGCTAAAACTTCGGGAAGACCAGGAAAAACACAATTAATTAATCATTTTTTAATTAATAAAGAGTGGTATTTGGTAGATTTACCTGGTTATGGTTATGCCAAGGTATCGAAAACTACTAAAAAGGTATTTCAGAAATTTATAACGCAGTACTTTAAATTTCGTGAGCAGTTAGTCTGTGCTTTTGTTTTAGTCGACATTAGACATGAGCCACAGCCTATTGATTTGGAGTTTATGCAATACCTAGGAGAAAATGCTATTCCGTTTTGTATAGTGTTTACAAAAGCCGACAAACTTAAACCTCATTCTACAGACAAACACGTAGAAGCCTACAGAAAAGTAATGCTAGAAACGTGGGAGGCTATGCCACAACACTTTGTAACCTCATCTTCTAAAGATATAGGAAAAGAAGACGTTTTAGAATACATCGATAGCCTAAACGAAAATATGATGGATACGCCAAAATAGTAAAATAATCTATTTAGCTTTTCACATCTAAAGCATCACGCAACGCATTACCTATTAACATAAAAGCCATTACCAAAAACATAATACACAGTCCTGGTATAATCGCTAAATATGGTTTACCGAGAATTATGTAGTTATAGTGATCTTTAATCATAGCACCCCAACTTGCCATTGGTGGTTGCGCACCAATACCTAAAAAGCTCAAGCCGCTTTCTACCAAAATTGCAGCAGCAAAATTCGCTGCGCAAATAACAATTACTGGCGCCATTATATTAGGCAGAATATGTTTAGTTATTATTCTATAATTACTAAACCCTAGCGCCTTTGCCGCAGTAACATATTGGTTTTCCTTTACACTTATTATCTGACCACGCACTACACGAGCCACTTCTACCCACATCGTTAAGCCAACCGCTATAAACACTTGCCAAAACCCTTTTCCTAAAGCTAAGGTAATCGCAATTACCAATAACAATGTAGGTATAGACCAAGTCACGTTAATAATCCACATGATAAAGGCGTCTATCTTACCGCCAAAATACCCTGCAACACTCCCCATAAACACGCCTATAACCAAGGAAATAAAAACGGCGACAAAACCTATAAAGAATGAAATTCTCGCTCCCACTAAAACGCGACTTAATAAATCGCGACCATACTTATCCGTCCCCAATAAAAAGGACTGCTCACGTATTACATAATGAGGAGACGCCGCCGATTCAATTGGAAGTACTTTTTCAAGCCCTACAAGTCCATCGGAAGCATACTCGGTATACGACAGGGCATTTTCTGAAATAGAATAGTCTGAAATAGGAACCTCTGTTGTTGTATTCTTCTCTCCGAAAAACAAAGCATCCAAGAAACCTTGATCCTGTTTTATTTGCGATGGCAACACCAACATTGTTACGGTAAAGCCAGGAGATTGAGATGCAATAGACACATGCATTTGATTTGCATTTTTAGAGTTATCTGGTGCAATTGCGTAGGCAAATACAGAGAGTATACCCACGCCAACAATAAACAACAAACTTAAAACGCCCCAAAAGTTCTTTTTAAACTTTTGGAGCGCTAATTGACTCAATGAGTTAGATGGTATACTCATTTATAAATTACTCTTTTATAATGGCTAGCTTGTTAATTTTGTAAGACATTTTTAGGTCGTTAAGCACGTTTAATGCTTCTTCCACATAAACATCTTTACCCAAATTTTTGTGCCAACGTTCTCTTTTTTCCTTTAAAATAGTATCTGTAACAAACAATTGTGTTTCGTATGGCAATGACAAAAATGTTAAGTTCGTTTCGTATTTAGAAATAGCATCAAATTCTTTCGCTACTTTTTCATTACTTTCCATCTCCTTTTTATAGTCTTCATAATTTAAAGAGAAATTGTTATTATCCATTTGTGTTTTAATCCACTTTGCATTTTGTTCGATAAGCTTTAACTGATTGTTATTGGCCATCCTTTCTATACTATTAGAAATAGTAGAATCGTAATCGAAATAACTATTCCACTTCTCGTAGTTTACCGGACTTATTTTATCCCATGGTAACGGGTGGTCTTGATCGCGTTCTCCAATATCTACATAACTATAACGGTCTGGAATAACCACATCACTCCTAACGCCTTCTAACTGCGTAGAACCTCCATTTACACGGTAAAATTTTTGACGTGTAATTTTGATAGCTCCCAGATCACCGTGAGAATTTTGTCTCACCATTCGGTTTAAATCTAATACATTTTGAACTGTCCCTTTCCCGTAGGTTTGCTTACTTCCAATAATAATAGCGCGTTTATAATCTTGCATAGCAGCTGCTAAAATCTCTGAAGCCGATGCAGATAATTCATTCACCATAATTACTAAAGGTCCATCCCAAACTATAGACTTATCGGTGTCTTCCAATACTTCTTTTGGGCCGTTAGTAGATTTTACCTGTACTATTGGTCCGTCTTTTATAAATAAACCAGCGATATCAACCACGGTTTTAAGCGAACCTCCTCCGTTATTTCTTAAGTCAAGAACAAGACCTTCAATATTTTCTTCTTTCAGCCTTTCTATTTCTTGTCTTACATCAGACGCCGCATTTCTTTCACTATAATCTTCAAAATCAATATAAAATTTTGGTAAGTTAATAATACCAAATTTCTTATCGTCTTTTATAACTGTAGACGATTTCGCATATGTTTCTTCTAACTCTATTAAATCTCGTGTTAACTCTACATCTTTAAATGTACCATCAACTTTTTTCATTGTTAAAATTACTTGAGATCCTTTTGGTCCTTTTATTAATTTTATAGCATCGTCAATACGCATCCCTACAATACTCACTGATTCCTTCTCTCCTTTTTGACGTACTTTTACAATAAGGTCACCAACTTCAATCTCTTGACCTCTCCAAGCTGGCCCACCAGAAATAAGCTCGACAACCTTTATATAGTCCATTTTTTTCTGCAGTCTTGCCCCAATACCTTCTAATTTTCCAGACATCTGTTGGTCGAATCTATCTTTATCCTGTGGTGCAAAATAGGTGGTGTGCGGATCAAATTCTTCGACTATAGTATTTATATACATAGAGAACCAATCTTTACGTTGCATATCGTCTATAAAATCTGTGTAATACGCATCTAAACTTTTAAGAGTTTCTTGGCGCGCTTCAACTTCAATCTCTTTAATAGTCTTTATTTCTTTTTTCTCCCCATGGGTAGAAACTATGGTGTCATTTTTCTGAGTCGTAATTAAATCGTCATAACCAGAGATGGTACTAAACTTTAAAATTTGTCTCCAGCGCTCATTTAACTCCTTTTTATTCTTTACGTACTCGTGATTTTCATAATCGGTATTAAAAACCTCATTCGCGGTAAAATCGAAAGGTTTAGATAACACCTTTTTATAAACAGCTTTTGATTCTTCCATACGTTGAACCAAACGTTCGTTGGTTAAGTTGAAAAACGCGATATCATAATTTTTAAGCTGATCATCGATTTCATTTTCAAATTTTGAAAACTCGTCAATATCAGACTGCAAAAAGAATCTTTTTAACGGGTCTATTCGTTTCAAGTATGTTTTATAAACATCTTGAGAAAAATCGTCGTTTAATTCTTTAGGCTGAAAATGTAGCTGCTCTAACGCTAGCGTTACAATTTGAATTAACAATTTATCTTTATCTGGATCGTTATCAACTTTGGCTGTAAAGCTACAAGAGCCAAAAGCTAAAAGTAAAACGAGCATTAAAATATTATATCTACTTTTCATAATTAGTACACTTTATTTTCCGTGTTTAAATAACAAACTTATTAGTCGTTTAGTATTAAAACCATTTTTTTATTACACAGTAAGGGAATGATTCCACTAAAGTAAAGAAAAAACTATGCCAACAATTTCATTTGGCACTAATTTTTTGTTAAAGCCCACAAATTACTAATTTCGCAGAGAAATTATGTATTTTAGCATATAAAAACTACAGTATTATGGCCCACAGACCGCTCATTTTAGTCACAAATGATGATGGCATTACCGCACCAGGCGTTATAGCCTTGGTAAATATTATGAAAACACTTGGAGACGTTGTTGTTGTTGCTCCGGACAGTCCGCAGAGCGGAATGGGCCACGCCATTACATTAAACTCCACTTTACATATTGAAAAGATTAAAGTAAAATCTGAAGATTATGAAGCTTACAGTTGCTCTGGGACACCGGCCGACTGTGTAAAAATAGCGGTCAACG
>JAGPVI010000128.1 GCA_018067115.1 Bizionia sp.
CTGGTTGATGTTAAATTACGATTAGCATCAAAACGTTCTACTGTATTTGTAGTATTACTTTCGTTATCATTATTTCTGTAGAAAATAGAAGTTGTTAAAGATGCAGAGTCGTCTATGTACCATTCTACACCAAAGTTAGTATTGAATCCTTTTCTAATACGGTCGAATTCGCTACTTTCATCTAAATACGTGTCTGGGTTATCGGCGATAAGTATGCCGTTAGTATCAAAATCTTGATTAAAATAACGGTTGGAGGTTGTCGATTGTCCAGGTACCTCACGGTAACTGTATCCTGTAGTGTTAAAAATATTTACGTTTCCTGTTCTGTAGTTAATATTTCCAGATAGTCCAGCTGCAGGCGCATAACCGGCATTTGCTGTAATAGCACCATTTAATCCTTGTAATTTACTACGTTTTAAAATGATGTTTAAAATACCACCAGTACCTTCGGCATCGTATCGTGCAGACGGAGAGGTGATAACTTCTATGCGTTCTATAGATTCTGCAGGTAATTGGCGTAAGGCTTCAGAAGAATTTAATCCTACTAATCCAGAAGGTTTTCCATTAATAAGAATACGCACGTTGTCGTTTCCACGTAATGCTACATTTCCTTCAACATCCACAGAAACCGATGGCACGTTATCTAGTACGTCACTTACGGTACCACCACGAACAGTTAAATCTTGACCTACATTGTAGATTTTTTTATCAAGTTTTATCTCAACAGTTGTTTTTTCGGCAATAATTTCAACTTCGTCTAATGCTTGAGCATCTTCAGATAAATAAGTTATACCAAAATTAGTGTCTTTAGAAATTATTTTTCCAGTTTCAGTTTGTGTTTTAAAACCGATATATTCAAATGAAATCGTGTAAGTTCCCGTTTCTGCAGTAAAACTAAAATCTCCATTCTCGTCTGTTATACCTCCTGTTGCTAGTTTACCGGGAGTGTTACTTCTTAACACCACGGTAGCATATTCTAAAGGTGTTTTTGTGTCTTTGTCTTGAATTTTTCCTGAGACAATGACTTCGCTGTTTCTTTTGTTTTGTGCCCAACTTGTCGTTGAAAAAAGGGCTACAAAAATAAATGATAAAAATACTTTTTGCATTACTTTGTTTTAATTTCGATAGGTTCAGTTTGTAAGACGATAAAAGTAAAGGTTGGTTTAATCGGGTTTGGTTAAAAGTATGTTAAAAGAAAAAAGCTGCAAAATTATTGGTTTTTGCAGCTTTTACACATTAGATAATATTTTTAATTTCACTTGGCGGTCGCCCAATAACAGCTTTTTTACCATTAATAACTATAGGACGCTCTATAAGTTTTGGGTGCGCTACCATTGCCGCAATAATTTCGGTATCTGTTAACGTTTTGTCTTTGTAGTTTTCTTTCCAAATCGCTTCATTTTTTCTTACCAATGCCAAAGGTGAAATGTTTAGTAATTCAAGAACTGACTCTAGTTCACTTACGCTAGGAACAGTGTCTAAATATTTTACGATTTCGAATTCCTTTCCAGAGTCTTCTAAGATGCTTAAACCTTCTCTAGATTTGCTGCATCTAGGGTTGTGGTATATTTTTATCATAGTTGTTATATAATTACAATGTTACTATTTACAGGTTATTAGTTTCCGATTCTTGTTGCCCCATCATCATTAAATATGCTTTAAGAAAAGGGGTGATTTCGCCATCCATAACAGCATCTACGTTTCCTGTTTCGTGTGCTGTTCTTACATCTTTTACTAATTTATAAGGATGCATTACATAATTTCTAATCTGACTTCCCCATTCAATTTTCATTTTTCCGGCTTCTATATCATCACGTTGGGCGAGTTGCTTTTGAAGCTCAATTTCGTAAAGTTGCGATTTCAGCATTTGCATAGCACGCGAGCGGTTGTCATGTTGCGAGCGCGTTTCACTACAAGAAATCTGAATACCCGATGGTTTATGTGTTAACTGCACTTTGGTTTCGACTTTATTTACATTTTGTCCCCCAGCACCACTAGAACGGGCTGTTGTGATTTCGATATCTGCAGGGTTAATATCAATTTCGATAGTATCATCGACTAAAGGATAGACATAAACAGATGCAAAACTCGTGTGTCGTTTTGCATTACTATCAAAAGGAGAAATACGCACCAAACGGTGCACACCATTTTCACCCTTTAACCAACCAAAAGCATAATCGCCTTCAATTTCTAAAGTCACTGTTTTTATACCGGCAACATCTCCTTCTTGAAAGTTAAGTTCTTTAACCTTAAAACCGTTTTTCTCGGCGTACATTAAATACATACGCATAAGCATTTGTGCCCAATCGCAGCTTTCGGTACCACCAGCACCTGCCGTAATTTGAAGCACAGCACTTAAACTATCGCCTTCTTCAGACAGCATATTTTTAAATTCTAAATCTTCAATTACTGTTTGGGCTTGCTCAAATTTAGCTTCTACCTCTTTTAAAGTCGCTTCCTCTTCCTTATAAAAATCGTAAAGCACTTCTAAATCTTCAACTAATGTTTTAGACTTGTTATAATCTTGAACCCATTGTTTTTTGGTTCTTAGGGATTTCATAATGATTTCGGCAGCTTTAGAATCGTTCCAAAAATTAGGATCGAAGGTTTGCTCTTCTTCATTATTAATTTCAATTAATTTGGCATCTATGTCAAAGATATTGCCTTAGCGCGGTAAGGCGGGATGAGAGATCTTTAATCTGATCTGATGTTATCATTTTTTTTCTATTTTAAACAAAATTAGAATTATAAGTCTTAACCTAAAATATTTACGGAGTTATTTTATAATTTTACATTCTAAAATTACAATAATGATAATAGATTTAAGAAGTGATACGGTAACTAAGCCTTCGAAAGATATGCTAGAGGCGATGATGCAAGCAAAAGTAGGGGATGATGTATATGCCGAAGATGACACTGTAAATGCATTAGAATCTAGAGTCGCGACGTTATTTGGGAAACAAAAAGCAGTCTTTTTTCCTAGTGGAACGATGGCGAACCAAACAGCTATTAAGTTACATACTAATCCTGGGGATCAGGTTATTTGCGATAAATATGCTCATATATATAATTATGAAGGTGGCGGTGCTTCTTTTAACAGCGGCGTGTCTTGTAATTTATTAGATGGTCACCGAGGGATGTTTACAGCACAACAAGTGGAAGATGCTATTAACCCTCCAGACTTTTATCACAGCCCGTTAACGCGGCTAGTCGCTTTAGAAAACACAACCAATAAAGGTGGTGGAGCGTGTTGGGATTTTAATGAGATTTTAAAGATTAGGGCGGTTTGCGATACTCATCAATTGGGTTTGCATTTGGATGGTGCTAGATTATGGAATGCCTTAGTCAAAACAAAGGAAACGCCTGAGGATTATGGACGCGTTTTCGATACTATTTCAGTATGTTTTAGTAAAGGACTTGGGTGTCCAGTAGGTTCTGTGTTAGTGGGTGACGAGGATATAATGAAAAATGCCATTAGAATTAGGAAAATTCTTGGCGGCGGGATGCGACAAATAGGGTATTTGGCTGCAGCAGGACTCTATGCTTTAGATAATAATAGAGACCGTTTAGTGGAAGACCATAGAAAGGCAAAAGAATTAGCGACTGTTTTAAATGATTTACCTCAAGTAAATACCGTAGAAAAAGTAGAGACTAATATTGTAATCTTTAGTTTAGAAAATGAAAAAGAAGAGCAGGCATTTGTAAATAAACTTAATGAGAATACCGTAAGAATTAGCGCAATGGGTAAGGGTAAATTACGAATGGTTACCCATTTAGATTATACTAGCGAACAACATAACTATCTTTTAGAGTTATTAAAAACTATGTAGGGTTGGCAATAAGTTGCACTAATTTATAACGTAAAAAGGAAGCCTAGTGGCTTCCTTTTTTTATACATACGTGTTAAAAATAACGAGTTTTATTTAAACATTCCATCCATTCCTGGAATGTTTGGCATACCATCTTTTGCCACTGCAGCAAGTTCGGCTTCATTGATAGCGCTAGCTTTTTCTATAGCTTTATTTAAAGTAAGAACTAAATAATCTTCTAATTGTTCTTTGTCTTCTAGCAACGTATCGTCTACCGTTATGGATTTAATCGTTCGGTTTGCGGTAAGTGTTACTTTTAACAGTCCGTCGTTACTTTGCTCATCTATAAGCACAGAATTTAAACGTGTTTTTGTGTCTTCAACTTTTTGTTGGGTCTCTTTTAATTTGCCCATCATTCCCATAATATCACCAAACATAATTTTAGATTTTTAAGTTATTATACTGCAAATTTAAAAAATAGATTTGTATTAAAATAGAAACTAGAGATATATCAAAAATGAGAAGCAATTCTTGTTTAGAAGTTTTATTTTTGCACCCACTGAATTAAAAATTATGAGCACTACTTTAGCAACTTTGCAACCGCCAATAGCGAATAAAATCCCTAAGACTTTAGAAATACATAACGATGTTAGAATAGATAACTATTTCTGGCTAAACGATCGTGAAGATCAATCTGTTATTGCGTATTTAGAAGCAGAAAACACCTATACAAAAGCCGTTTTAAAACATACTGAGAAATTTCAAGCCGATCTATTCGAAGAAATGAAAGGGCGTATAAAGGAAGATGATACGTCGGTACCTTATAAATATAATGGGTATTGGTACATTACGCGCTATGAAAAAGGGAAAGATTACCCGGTGTACCTTCGTAAAAAGGAAAACTTAGATGCCGATGACGAAATTCTTTTCGACTGTAACGAAATGGCAAAAGGATTGGCTTATTTTAAATTAGGCGGAATTGCTATAAGTCCAGATAATACTATGGCAAGTTTTTCTATAGATACCGTTAGTAGACGCCAATATACTTTACAGATTAAGAATCTGGTTACAGGTGAAGTGTTTTCTGATAAAATTGAAAATACTACTGGAAGCTCTACTTGGGCAAACGATAACAAAACGTTGTTTTACAGTAAAAAGGATGAAGTGACCTTGCGATCGGATACTATTTATAGACATAAATTGTACACAGATGCTTCAAACGACATTTTAATTTTCAAAGAAGAGGACGATACGTTTAACACTTATATATATAAATCGAAATCTAAAAAGTATTTAATTATTGGTTCGTCTAGCACGCTAACTTCAGAATATAGAATTCTAAATGCAGATACGCCAGATGCTCCTTTTACTATCTTTCAAGAAAGAGAACGCGAATTAGAATATTCTATAGCTCATTATAATGACAGTTTTTATATTGTTACTAATAAGGACAATGCGACCAATTTTAAATTGCAAAAAACTTTAGAAACGAAAACATCAAAAGAAAACTGGACCGATGTTTTACCACATCGAGAAGATGTTTTATTAGAAGATCTTGAGATCTTTAAAGATTATTTGGTGGTAAACGAACGTGAAAATGGATTGAATCAAATCCGTATTATTAGCTGGAACGGGGAAGAAGATTACTATTTACCTTTTGAAGATGAAACGTATACGGCAAGTATTGGTAACAACCCAGATTTTGATAATACGTTTTTAAGGTATAGTTACAATTCGCTAACACATCCTAATTCTGTAATCGATTATAGTTTCTTAACGCGACTAGAAATTGTTCAAAAAGAACAAGAAGTTTTAGGCGATGATTTTGATAAAAATAATTACGAATCTAAACGTGTGTGGGCAACAGCAAGAGACGGAGTAAAAATACCAATGTCTATTGTTTATAAAAAAGGAATCGTTTTAGATGGTAGTAATCCATTATTGCAATATGCTTATGGCTCGTACGGTTCTACTATAGACCCTTATTTTTCTACCATACGATTAAGTTTGTTAGACCGCGGGTTTATTTATGTAATTACGCACATTAGAGGGGGGGAATATTTAGGAAGAAACTGGTATGAAGATGGAAAATTATTAACCAAGAAAAATACATTTACAGACTTTATAGATTGTTCTGAGTTTTTAATTAATGAAAAATATACATCGCCCGAACATTTATACGCCATGGGAGGAAGTGCTGGTGGTTTATTAATGGGAGCGATAATTAATATTAAGCCAGAGTTATATAACGGTGTACTTGCAGCAGTGCCTTTTGTAGATGTTGTAACAACTATGTTAGACGACGAAATACCATTAACAACAGGCGAATACGACGAATGGGGGAACCCAAATGATAAAACTTATTACGATTATATAAAGTCGTACTCACCTTACGATAATGTGGAAGCCAAAGCCTATCCAAATATGTTGGTCACTACAGGTTTACACGATTCTCAAGTGCAATATTGGGAACCAGCAAAATGGGTAGCGAAATTAAGAGACCTAAAAACCGATACTAACAAATTATTGTTTTATATTGATATGGATGCCGGTCACGGCGGAGCATCAGGGCGTTTCGAAAGTTTAAAGGAGGTTGCTTTAGAGTACGCTTTTTTATTAGATCTTGAAGGAATTAACCATTAAAAAAAAAATGCTTATTTTTGCGGGGTTTAAGTTACATTTAGCCAACTGAGAGTAACTTGTAAAAAATATTTATGGACTACAACAAAAATGTTTATGATAGCGTGTTAGACCTCATAGGGAATACACCTTTAATTAAACTAAAAAATATTACTTCCGATTTAAAAGGGAGCTTTTTAGCAAAAGTAGAAGCATTTAATCCTGGGC
>JAGPVI010000134.1 GCA_018067115.1 Bizionia sp.
TAAATCTAAATTAAAAGATATCGCATTTACAGATTCTTCCTTTATAGAGCGCGAGGTTGCATTGAAATTTCTATCAATTCTACTTTCTTGAAAATTCTGAAAGGCCACCGTTGCCTGAATTTTATCGTACAAATTAGAACTACTACTTAATTTGGTCACATTTAAATTACTCATAAACCAGCGTTGCGGACCATAATGCCATTCTGCGGATTTTAATACATCTCCTTTATAACGAATTAATCGATCGTACCGGGGTGTGTTTGATGTTGTCGTGTAAAACAAGCCCAGGTCGAAGCTTAAGTTCTCCTTAGGTTCAAAACGCACTTTTTGCATCGCATTAATTTGATTGTATCCCGTGTGTTTTTGTAGATTTGGTCTATCGTTTTTAACCATTATATCTTCACCCCCAGAAGTTACGACGTAATGTGACCGAAGATATTCGTCTGGCCCATTACTCCCCATTCGTAAATCGTCGAAATCGGTGTACGTTAGATGAGATAAAAATGCCCATTTTTCAAATCCGAAATTCACATTAAAATGTGCTGTCTTCTCATTATTCGCACTCGCATACCTCACTACAGCTTGCGCTTTTGTGTACAAAACATCTGAATACGACAATTGCGGTTTCTGAGTGTAAAAGCTCATAACCCCACCAATAGCATCGCTACCATAAATAATAGAACCCGCACCCAATGTAACCTCTGTTTTTTGAATTGAAAAGGGATCGATGGCTATTACATTTTGAAGATTTCCACCTCTAAAAATGGCGTTATTCATACGTACCCCATCCACAGTAATTAATAATCTGTTTGTGGAAAACCCTCTAATTAAGGGACTCCCACCACCCAACTGACTTTTCTGAATAAACACCTGTCCGGTATTTTCTAAAGCATCGGCGCTAGTTTGAGGATTACTAAATGCAATAGATTTCGCATTGAAACTTATAATTTTATTAGGAATATCTTTTTTGTCTTGTTTAAAACGAGAGGCCGAAATAACAATTTCATCTAATGCTTCATTGTTCGCTTCAAGTACAATTCTTGCATTTATAATTGCCGTTTTATTGATTTTTTTAAGCTGAAAAGCTAAATGTTTAAAGTATATTTTTTCATCGAATGCAAACCGTTTCAAATTAACTTCTCCGTTAAAATCACTAATCTCACTTACTGTTTTGTCTTTATTAAAAACAGCAACTCCAACTACTGGGTCGTTTGATTCGCCATCTACTATTTGAATGGTTTGCGCTTGCGTTACAAAAGAAAGTAACACAATAAATACGGCACTTAGGACACCTTTTTTTACGCAATTAGTTAAATACTTCATTGAATACTTGTAGAGATTTTGGTTTTTTAAAAGCACCTAAATGCAACTCAAAATACAACAATAATATACCTAAAAAGGCTTGTCTTTGAGTCCCATTTATTTTCACTGATTCTAAGGCATCAAAATTTGTGCCCAATAGTTGTTTTAATAAAACTAAATTTTCTGCTGAAATAGCATATTTACTCTCTTTCAAATATTGAAACTCTCCATCGTACAAATTAAAGTAGGGCGCATCAATTTCTGTTTTATCGGGATAAAAACCAAGATGCTTAGATAGATTTAATAGAAAAAGCAAATGAAAATTAGCATAGGTTTCGTTGGTATCTAACCATTGCAATGTTGCTTCCAAATAATTAAAAAGCGTATCGTTTTGTTCTTCTTCTTGAAGCGCACTAGAAAGCACTTCAGATAAAAACATTACAATAGCACTCTTTAAGACGTTGGTGTGCAAAGTACCGTACAAATAACTAATTTTTACTTCTTTAATGTATTGTAGCCCCCTTTTTTCTTTATGATCGGTTACCAAATGAATCTGAGACAACTCCTGAAAATAAGCCACTTTAGAATAGGCTTTTTTAGACTTAAATACACCGCGTAAATGGTAACTAACAATACCGTCCTTTTGGGTATAACATTTAACGATTAAATCATTGTCTCTGTACTTTATTTTAGAAAGCACGATGGCTTTAGTGACCGTAAACATTAACGTACAACCATTACTTTTAGCACTTTGGTCTCGAAGCTATCTAAATCGGACAGTAATATTAAATACACGCCAGAAGCCACTGTTTTACCTGCTAAATTTTTACCGTTCCATAAGGCTGTTCCGCCATCGACCTCCAAATTATAACCTTTAAATTTTGTATTAGTTCGCGATTCGGCTTCCGTTACCAAGTTCCCTTCGATATCGGTAATTTTTATATTTACATTCTCTGTAAGACCTTTAATTTTTACTTTTTCTTGATTAATATTAAACGTTGGACGTACGGGGTTTGGGTACACATAAGCATCTTCTAAACTTTCTTGTGTTTTTGATGTGTCGCTTCTAAATGAAACCACTCCTTTATCGGTAGCCATATACACTATACCGTTAACCTCATCTAAAGCTATATCGACAATATTATTTGAGGGTAGCGGAGAATTATCCATTGTAAAATGATATATGGTTTTTTGACCATCGGCCGATAAGTAGTAAACACCGGTTCCTAAGGTAGATATCCATTTATTATTAGAGCCATCGACCGCGATACTTGTTATAAATTGCTGGTATAGTAGTTCACTTGGGATTCCGTCATCTAACACAATAATGGAAGACACTTTAAAGTTGGGGTTACTAAAAAACTCCGCACCATTATAAATTACTCGAAGCCCTTTACCTGTGCCAATCCACACTGTATTACTTTTATCTACCGCGACACTATATACTGCTTCTATTGGCATATTAGCATCATCGGAAGAAATACTTTTTAACAACGTTGTGCTACCTGTATTATCAAAACCAACAATTCCCTTTTTATAACCTCCCATCCATTTTACACCATTATCATCGACAGCTATTGTTCCAAAACCAAATTCGGAGCTTGCTGTTGGAAGAATTGCACTAAAATTGTAACTACTCCAAACACCTGTACTTATATTAAATGATTTAAGAGGGCTCGTTGTTTGCGCGTTAGTACACCATAAAACACCGTCCTTATCTATAGTGGAACCTGCGTTTCTAACATCGACATTTGTAGTAGAGGACGATTGAAAAGTACTATTATTAACCGTATATAGCTCCGTAGGAATATCGTTATTAACTTCTACTAAACCATTAAAAAATGAATTTATAAAAACTTGATTGTTATTTAATGGATTCACATTTATTTTATTCAAGTTAATGGCCCCCAACAGACTATCGAAAGGAACATTAACCCACGCTTCTTGTTTTAAATGACTAAACCCTCTTTTTCTTAAAGGATATGGATTATAGGATACAGTATAATCACCATAGGTAATCCACAGATTTTTATCTGCTGCAGCAATAGCAAAAGCGCTATTAGAAATTGGACTATCCGGATGAACATCTTCGTATTCTAAAGGAGCATTAAAGGATGCTTTTAGAACTCCAAAACCTATGCGCCCTGTATTAAAGTCTCCTTTTGTACCAATATACACGTAGTCACCAACACTTGTGCCGGAAGTAAATTCGGTATCAAAATCGCTAATAACCCCAGATGTAGATAGTAATGTTAGGTTTTCATCGTAAACATAAAATTGTTTTAATGTTGTCACTTGAAGTCGGTTTTCTTCTGATTTTATTTGAACTGATGTTGTATTATAAGACACGCGCTCCACAAAATTAGTGTTTACCAATTCATACAATTTATTCACATTCCGCAAAGCATAAACAGTAGTATTTAAAGCTTCTACACCAACCCAATTAAAAGCATTAATCAATTCCCATTCTTGAAAGTTTACAAGGTTAGGACTTGAGACATCTGCTTTCCTCATTCCTGTGGTAGTCGCTGCATAAATAAAACCAGCGTTAATAGCTGTTTGATTTACCTTTAACTGCGCGCCTCCAGAACCAATAAAATAAGTGTCTCCAAACTCTAAATTTTGAATGTCGTATAACGAGATACCATAATCTGTAGAGATATAAGCAAAACCGTTAAACACCATAAAGTGATTGATTTTTTTATTTACTGGAGGGATAGAAGGCTTATTTAAGATATCTACAACCGTAGTGATTTTTTTATTCGACTCTGTATACACTTGCATTAATCCGCTTTCGAAACCAATTAACAGCACCCCATTTTCTTCAACATACTTTATAGTAGAGATAGGTTCTCCAGACAACCCATGAATGGTTGACAGCTTTTCTATATCGTTAGTTTGAGTATTATAAATAAAAATGGCGTTATCTGCAGCTCCGAATACGCGATGTGTTCCTTGCGAAATATCTTTTATATCTAAATAACTAAAATAGCCTTGCCAAGAATTTGTATAATCTTGAGCATAGTTTAGCACGGGAATTAAAAGTAACAGTATAAAAAAAGCTTTTATTTTCATTCGTTTAATTTTCGATATGTCTTTATAACGTTAATTAACACAAAAGTATATACAAAAAACAATAAAGCCCCTAAGTAGGAGCTTTTTATTATGTATTATGGGTTTCTATTAAACTATACCTTGCGCAAGCATAGCATCGGCTACTTTTACAAAACCAGCAATGTTAGCCCCTTTAACATAATCGATTTTACCAGACGCGTTCTTCCCATAAGTTTCACAAGAGTTATGAATATGATGCATTATCTCTTGCAATTTTTCATCGACCTCTTCTTTTTTCCAATTGTATCGTATTGCGTTCTGGCTCATCTCTAATCCTGAAGTTGCAACTCCTCCAGCATTGGCCGCTTTTCCTGGAGCAAATAACACGTTTGCTTTTTGTAATACAATGATCGCTTCTGGAGTAGTTGGCATATTTGCACCCTCTGCAACTACCAACACCTTGTTTTTAACTAACAGCTCTGCCTCTTCTTTATTTAATTCATTTTGAGTGGCACACGGAATTGCAATATCGCAACTAATGGACCAAGGCCTTTCTCCTTCAAAATACTCAACACCTTCAAATTTTTCGGCAACCTCATTAATTCTTCCCCTTTTTTCGTTTTTAAGAGTCATGATAAAGTCCAATTTCTCAGAATCAATACCATTTGGAACATAAATAAATCCACCAGAGTCAGACATAGTAACGACTTTACCTCCTAAATGTATAACTTTTTCGGCCGCGTACTGAGCCACGTTTCCAGATCCAGAAATAACCACGGTCTTATTATTTATGGAATCCTGTTTAGTTTTTAACATACTTTGAATAAAATGAACGCATCCATAACCCGTAGCTTCTGGACGTATCAAGGAACCTCCATAAGACAATCCTTTACCGGTTAAAACCCCCGTAAATTCATTTTTTAATTTCTTGTAATACCCAAATAGATAGCCTATTTCACGACTGCCAACCCCAATATCTCCCGCAGGAATATCGGTATTTGCGCCAATATGCCTATACAATTCGGCCATAAATGATTGGCAAAAACGCATTACCTCATTATCGCTTTTTCCTTTAGGGTTAAAATCGCTTCCTCCTTTACCACCTCCTAAGGGTAAAGTGGTTAAACTGTTTTTAAAGACTTGTTCGAATCCTAAAAATTTTAATACACTTAGATTTACTGAAGGATGAAATCTTAGACCTCCCTTGTAAGGCCCTATAGCAGAATTAAACTCCACACGAAACCCACGATTTACTTGCGTTTTCCCCAAATCGTCGAGCCAGGGTACTCTAAAAATAATAACACGCTCTGGCTCTACCATCCGTTCTAAAAGCATCTTATTATGATACTTAGGGTTAGCGTCTATAAAAGGGATAATTATTTCTGCTACTTCGTAAACAGCTTGAAGGAACTCCTCTTCATTACTGTTCTTTTCTTTTACTAAATTAAAAAAGTTTTCAATTTTATTTTTCATTGCTCTATAAGGGATGTACAGCGTTTTAATTAAACATTACCATAAATTAAGCATTTTTCTGCAAAAAATTAACTTTATTACATACGATTTCGCTATATAGCAATTTACGGGTTTTATCGCAAAAAATTATTACATCAAGAAGTTTTCTGTATTCTAACTATATAATTTGATAGTTATTCGTGATTTTCTATCTTTGTTAAACGAGAGGTCTCTAAATATGTCCTGCATTATGCTGAAAGTAAAACAATTACTACTCTTACTATTTACTTTTATTATTTCGAATACGGCTTTTTCACAAATGGGAATTGCTCACGAGATAGGAGTTATTGCGGGACCAGTTGCTTTCAAATCTGATTATGGTTTACGTACGGATTGGGACACCAATGCGGGTAATATAGGCGTTGGAATAGGTATTGTACACTTTATAGACTTCGCTTACCTTTCCAACCGTTATGAGTACTCTATAAGCAACTTTTTTTATGATCATTTCAAAATAAGAACAGAAATATCGTATAACAAAACGAAACTCCAACATTTTGGCAAGTATGTCGACCCTTCTAGGACTAGTGACGAAGCACAACGCTTAAGAGACCATACAGGAGAAGCCAATAATTTTGAGATAGGAATGCAACTTGAATTTTTCCCGTTAAGCATTAGAGATTTTCAACATTTTTCGGGTCGATGGGCTCCTTTTCTTAGCGCTGGGGCACATTTCGTGTCTTACAACCCTAAAGTAAGCACTTCGTATTTAGGGGAAGGTGATCCAGGAAATATTAAAAACCTAAATAACTTTTATACTCCTTGGTCTACTGTTGGTTTACAAAACCCTATCGACGCAAGTCCTGGAACAACCTGGGCTGCAGTAAGTAGCGTTGGTGTACGTTATAAGTTAACTGAGTTATCTGATTTAATGTTTGATATACGCGGGCAATATTATTTTACCGATTGGATAGATGGTTTGGACCATGGTTTAAAAGATAATAAATATAACGACTGGATGGTATGGTTTAACTTTGGTTATATCTATTACTTAGACCAATAGTTATAAATTTTACATAAAAAAGTGCGAACTCACAGTTAGCCCTTTTTAGTTTACACCCTCTTATATTTTCTTTAAGCCTTACCCTAAAGCTTGTTTTAAATCATTTATTAAATCTTCTTCATCCTCAATACCAATACTTAATCTAATTAAAGAATCTACAATTCCTGTTTTTACACGTTCTTCCTTCGGGATACTTGCGTGCGTCATACTAGCTGGATGTCCAGCTAAAGACTCTACTCCACCCAAAGATTCTGCAAGTGTAAATAGTTTTAAATTTTCGACCATTTTAATTGAATCTTTGTAACTATTTCCTTTGGTGGTAAATGACAACATTCCTCCAAAATCCTTCATCTGTTTTTTTGCAATAGTGTGATTTGGGTGCGACTCGAAACCTGGCCAATACACCTTTTCAATTTTAGGATGAGTCGCCAAATATATGGCCACAGCTTTAGCATTTTCGCAATGGCGTTGCATTCTTACGTGTAATGTTTTTATACCTCTTAATACTAAAAATGCATCTTGCGGACCGCAAACAGCACCGCTTGCATTTTGAATAAAATAGAGCTTTTCAGCTAGTACTTTATCTTGTACTATCAATGCTCCCAAAACAACATCACTATGCCCGCCTAAGTATTTGGTTGCCGAATGCATTACAATATCAGCTCCCAACACCAAAGGTTGTTGTAAATAAGGCGTTGCAAATGTATTATCGACCGCTAATAACACATTATATTTTTTCGCTATTACGGATGCTGCTTTAATATCTATAATGTTCAGCATTGGGTTTGTTGGTGTTTCCACCCAAATCAATTTCGTGTTCTCATTGATAAAATCTTCAATGGTATTGGTATTTTGCATATCAACAAAATGAAACTTAATACCGAAGCCTTCAAAAATAGAAGTAAACAAGCGGTAAGAGCCACCATATAAATCGCCAGTAGAAATCACTTCGTCTCCGGGCTTTAAAAGCTTCATAACGGCATCAATTGCAGCAAGACCAGACCCAAAAGCTAAACCAAACTCCCCATTCTCTATACTTGCTAATGCATTTTCAAGAGCTTGACGTGTTGGATTTCCACTTCTAGAATATTCAAACCCTTTATGTCCACCCGGTGTTGTTTGCGCGTATGTTGTCGTTTGGTATATGGGTGACATTACAGCACCATAAGCAGGGTCGGGAGATTGTTTACCGTGAATTGTTTTTGTATTAAATTTCATCCTATATTTTTTGTTTAGAACTAAAATAAC
>JAGPVI010000144.1 GCA_018067115.1 Bizionia sp.
ATTATTGCCTTGTTTAGAATCTATCTGTAAGCGGCCACCGTGAGATTTTACGATATCGTTTGAAATGGAAAGGCCAAGTCCTGTGCCTTCAGTTCCTCGTTTAGTGGTAAAAAATGGCATGAGTATTTTATCTTTAAATTCCTGTGGTATTCCATTTCCATTATCTTCGACTTCTATAAAGACATTTTGATGGTCTTGATAAGTTCTTATCGTTAGTTTTGGATTATAATTTTCTGATGTTTTTTTATCTTTTATCCGTTCGTACATCGCATCGAAGGCATTGTTAGAAAGATTAAGAATGACACGACTCACATCTTCCATAATTACAGAAGGTTTTTTAAGCGTATCGTCCAAGTGAAAATCTAAAGACACGTTAATAGCTTTTTTACCAGCTCTCATAGCGTGAAATGATAGATTAATATATTCTTTAAGCATAGCGTTAATGTCGGTTGGTTCCTTGATGCCATTTCCCCCTCGGCTATGTAACAGCATAGATTTTACTATACTATCGGCACGTGTGCCATGTTGATGTATTTTCTTTTGATTGGCTATGACGTCTTCGAGCAGGCTTATTATTTCTTGTTTTTCCGAACTCGGTGGTAACTTTTCAATCTCAACATTAATTTCATCAATAAGCTCTAAGTTTAATTCAGAAAAATTATTTACAAAATTTAAAGGGTTTTTAATCTCATGAGCGATACCAGCAGCGAGTTGTCCTAAAGAGGCTAGTTTTTCAGACTGTATAAGTTGGGACTGCATAGATTTTAGATCCTCGAGTGATTGTTTTAATTTGGCGTTAGACTCTACTAAAGCATTTTGCTTGTTGGCAAGTTCTTTGTTAAGCACTGCGAGCGCTTTTCTTTTCCTTCTTATATTTCTAATCGTAAAATACATACCAAATAAAATAATTCCCAGCAATGCCGCGAGGCTTATGTACAAAAGCTGTGTTTTACGCTGACGATCTATGGTTGCGTCTTGCGATTCTATGGTTTCATCTTTTTTAGCCGATTCGTATTTTATTTGTAGTTCAGATTCAAGCTGCTCAATAATTTGTTCTAGCTCCTTCAATCGTGCTTCAGAATACAATTGCTCATATTTCAAAGCCTCTTTATACTGTTTTAAAGCTTCATACGAGCCTGAAGTATGTGCGTAGTTTTCCTTAAGGTTTGGAGTGTATCCGCTTTTTTCCATTAACTCTATGGCATCTAGCGTATACGGTAACGCTTCACTGTGTTTCTCTTGAAGTCTGTAAACATGGCCTATATTAGCTAATGCAGGAATAATACCTTGATTAAGATTATAGTTTTTGGCAATTTCTAAACACTTTTTATATTCTATAATGGCGTCGTCGTAGCGTTCCATATATTTATATATATTACCTCGCGTATTATAAGTTTTTGCCAAATCTGGTTCTCTACTTCCTGCGCCTTTTAATACACGTATTGCATTGTTTATGTTATTAAGCGCGTCGGCATAGCGCTCTAGAATTAAAAGATTATCTGCTTTATACCTGTAACTCTTGGCTAATTCCTCGGGGACATTTAGTTCCTTTTGTATAGCGATGGCTTTTTGGCAGTAATCTGCTCCTTCCTCATATTTCTCTTGGAAGTACAAAAGATCGCACAGTCTAGTGTAGCTTTTTGAAATGCCCAGTTGGTTCCCCTCTTTTTCAAAGAGTTCTAAAGCTTTAAAATCTTCAGCCATAGCTTTACTGTAGTCTCCTCTTTGTTTATAAGCGTCTTCCTTCTTGAGATAAGTTTCGGCTTCAAGAAGTGGTAGATTTGATTCTTTTGAAATCTTTTCCGCATGGTTTAAATAATAGATAGTAGAATCTAATGTGGTGTTCCCTTTATGCCAAGTGGCAAGATTATAATAAGATTTTATTAGATATGATTTGTCATCGGCTTGTTTTGATAGTCTTACAACCCTAAACATATTAGTTTGGATTTGCATAGAGTCGGTTTTTGCATTTTCAAATTGTTCTGAAATTGAAGATAACAGTGTTTCAATGTCGTGTTTGTTTTCTGTTGAAGTTTGCTGTGAAAAACTACTAGTCCCCATTAATAATAAGGCTATAAGATGACAACAATTCTTAAAATTGCAACCTAAAAGTACTGTTTTATGGTGTCGTTTTTTTTTCATTGTTTTAAACTAGTTGATCCTGTTAATGGTAAATGAATTTTAAATTTGGTGCTTTCGCCTTCAACGGTAGTCACCATTAATTCACCTTCATGTGCCTTAATAATATCATAACTCATGCTCAATCCCAAACCTGTACCTTTTCCTGTAGGTTTGGTAGTGAAAAATGGCTGAAAAATTTTGTCTATAATATCTTTCGGTATGCCATTGCCGTTATCTTTTACGGTAATTACAACCTTGTTTTTTAATTTCTTAGAGCTTACTGAAACGGTAGGTTTATAATCTATAGATTCAGAAGTTAATTTCTTTTCAGCTACCGCATAAAACGCATTGGTAAATAGGTTAAGAATAACCCGACCGATATCTTGCGGAATAATGTCAACGGTTTTAAGCTTGTCATCATAATTTGTTTCCAAATGAGCATTAAACGATTTGTTTTTTGCTCTTAAGCCATGGTAAGCCAACCTGAGATATTCATCTGTTAAGGCATTAATATCTGTCGGTTCTTTTTGGTTACCACTAGCACGACTGTGTTGTAACATCCCCTTCACAATACCGTCGGCTCGTTTTCCGTGATGATTTATTTTTATAAGATTCTGAATAACGTCATTCATAATCGCTTTTACTTCTTCTATATTACCATTCTCTAGCTCCTCTTTTATTTCGTCCAAAAGTTCTTTACTGACTTCCGAAAAATTATTAACGAAGTTTAATGGATTTTGAATTTCGTGAGCAATTCCCGCTGTCAATTCTCCAAGCGATGCCATTTTTTCGGATTGGATTAATTGTTTCTGCGTTTGCTGAAGGTCGGTCAATGTTTTTTCTATACGTAGTTTTTCGTTTAAAAGCTTGGCTGATTGCTCTTCTTTTACTTGAAGATCTTTGAAACGCTGGTAGGCAAAGGTGAAGACTTTACGAAAACGGTCTAAAATAGTCTTCTGATCTTTGCTTAGCACACCAAAATTAGAAATACCAACAGCTCCATTACCGAATGCATACAATACATACGAAAGACTTTTAGCTTTTAGTAAGCGTGGGTCGTCTGCTTCTCCATTTTTTCGACGCATCTCGATAAGGTTCTGTAATTGCTGTCCTTCCAAAACCATTTCTGAAAAACCATCGGTGGTCTCTGCAATAACACGAACCTGTTCTTCTAGTGTAGGATCGTCATCATAGGACATTAGGGTTGTGGTGCCACCCATTTCGTGCGAATAATCGTAGTCTAGAAATGTTTCATCATCTTCATTATTAACATCTATTATTGCATTGCGAATTTCGCTGAAACCCAGCTCTACTAATTGCTCAAACAAAGCTTTAGCTATATGCAGTAAATCGGTAGATTCGGTTATGCTTAGGGCTACCGAACGTACTTTTTCTAATGCGGCTTCAATTTTTGCCTCACGTGCCTGGGCTTCTGTGTTGGAGAGTTCAGTATATCTTTGATAAGCAAAGGTGAAAACGTTCCGGAACCGTTTTAAAATTAATTTTTGTTCATCGCTTAGAATTCCGAAGTTGGAAATGCCAATAGCTCCGTTTCCAAAGGAATAGAGATTGTAAGTAAGGTGTTCGGTGTTTCTAAGCCGTGGATCGTCTTTTTCGCCATTGCGTAAACGGGTTTCAATAAGTTCTTCTAGTTGCTTGCCTTTTAATTCAATTTCAAAAAAAGCATCGTTACTCGATTCAACTTTTTTAATCTGTTGTTCAATAACAGAATCACCATGAAAGGAAAATTTAGTTATAGCGCTAGACATATCATGAGAATAGTCGTAGTCTAGAAACGTTTCGTCATCATTGTGAATATCAATAATGGCATTGCGCATATCGGTAAAACCTAAATCAAGTAATTGCTCATAAAGTGCCTGCGCAATGTCTAGCATATCCTCAGATTTTGTTAGGCTTAATGCTACATTTCTCACTTTTTCTAGGGAAGCTTCAATTCTTACTTCTTTAGATTGTGCTTCGGCTATTTGTAAATCGATAAAACGTTGATAGGCTCTGCCAAATTCATTAGCAAATGTTATAACGATTTGCTCTTCTTCATCTGTGGCTGGACGAGTTTGGTTAATGCCTAAATAACCAAAAGGATGTTTTCCGGCGGTATGATAAATGCCGTCGGGATAATCATCTGGAGTAATTTTATGGTTTTCGGGCATGGAAGCAAACGATTCATGAAAAACCTCCCAAACCTCGGGAAGTTGCTCCTTTGGAAAATGTAGTTTGTTTACAGCAAAAGCATTATCTGCTTTCCATTGTTTAACCGTTTCTTGCCAGTTATCCATAGCGTCCAAAGGAACCGTTTGTTTGCCAAAACTTCTATCGCCATATTTTCCTGTTTCACGGAAGATGAA
>JAGPVI010000292.1 GCA_018067115.1 Bizionia sp.
AATATTACAGAAATCATCATCCCACTTATTATAGAGGTAGACCCTAAGGTTGCCCAATAAATAGTTGTAAACCAAGAGGTGGGTACGTTTTCGGATTCTACAATGGGGATATTAAAAAATTGAAAAAGGATTAAAGCGGCAATAAAGAGAATAACATCGAACTTGGCAATGTTTAAAATTTGATGATAATGCGTTTTCTTAAGTTTGCTTTTAGAACCAAAACTGACACTTAACAGCGTTAATAATAACGCCAATATAGTTGCCGTGGCTAACACAATGGTATTACACAGCATATTTAAACCGTCTAAAGATACCGATAACAAATGCTTGGCTTCGTAACCGGAAACATTACCTAAAAGAAAGATTCCTGTTCCGGTAAGCAGTGTGGCAAGCACCCCTCCATAAATTGCATTTTTATTCAATTTAATAAATTTCATCATAGCTGTTTGTTGTATTTAGGTTAGTTAGTCACTCTATAAAAGTAAAAAAAATGGTATAAAATGTTATCTCAAATTTTACTAAAAGTGAGTAACAACATATCCTTTTAACTATAGATTATTTTGCTAAGCCAACAAGTTTAAAAATAAAATACCAGATTATAAAGTGAAGCCCGTAGGTTTCATTCTTCTTCACCGCTGCCACCAGATCTTCTTTTGCGGTTGTCGTCCGTTTTGCCATATTGATTATAATGCGCTTTCTTTTGCGCTCCTTTTTCGTCTGTAGCATTTTGATACAGTGTCTTCTCGTGTTCCGTTTTTGGGTTTTTTCTATCTGTACTCATAGTCTTAAGTTTTAGTGAGCTCTTAAATTATGATTTTAATATAAACTCTATTAGCACATTTAATCAAAATTTTAACTGATTTAAATTCATACCAAACTACTTATCAGTCACTTGCAAAAAAAACCGAGTAAAATCAAGTAGCAAATAACTGATGCTATTGGCATATTAAAGTTTCATCGTGTCGGTGTCATTTTAAATTAATGGGGAATACTATCGCTATGGGAGATAGAAAAGAAAGTGTAAGACACAGTTGTTTACTATTTACAACGCAATTGCATGTGCTCTTTTTAAAAAAACAGCTTAGCTCTATTAAAACCACTACAGTTATGGAAGCGCTAGAACTAATCAATAAAATAGGAAGGACAACAGAAATAAAATCACATCTATTGGAGGTTATAGACGCTTTTCAGCGGATGGACTACCATACGCTAAGCGATATATTGGATGATGAGACCTATTATCAGGATAAGAGTAAAATAACTTTTATTTATAATCAGCGGTATATATTTAAAGAGCTTCAAAAACTGGGAGATTCTTACCTTAATTTATCCACAGACATTTGTACCGGATGTATGTGTAACGAACCTATTTTTGTTTTTACAGGAAACGAATCTGGTAGACGTTACGCTATTTATATTGAATTTACCGCGGGTGATATAACCGACATTTATTTATGTTCTATAAAGTCGCACATATCCGTCTGTTTACCGCCCTTTTAGAATAAAATTCAATAGTTTACAGCAGATTATTACTTAATTCCAGCAAAGTAACGTGCTTTTTAAAAATAGCGTAGGGCGTTCTGTGTCCCGTTTGCTCGAAGCTGTGTGCAAAATTGGTAGTGTTATCTTTTAGAAACTGAAGGGTTTCTGCAGGTATTACCACATCGTCATAACGCCCGAAAATAATAGTATGCAACACGCTAGTGTTATTAACCGCGGTCACTTTTGGCTTAAATTCACTTTTCGTAACCAATGCAGGATTAAATAACAGACTAGGAATATTAAGTGTATTACTAAGATGAAAACCTAAAAAACCTCCCATACTGCTTCCAATAATAAGAGCGACAGCATTCTGCTCACACAATACTTTTAAATCCGTAAAAATAGATTTAGAATGTGCGCTATACTTAAGTAGCGGATTGATAACGTCGTGGTTTTCTTTAAGCCAATCTATTTTATCAGACTGATTACTACTCATTAAACCGTGTAAATATAGGATCGTCATAATTCAATCTATAAATTATTCTGTGCGTAGTCTCCCTGTGATTTCTTCAATATGAATAAAGAAAACTATAGGATAGTCTTCTGTGTCCACCTTACTAGAGAATTCTTCTATAAAATTTACGGTTCTCAATTCGTTATTTACCACAAGGTCTTTTACCCCCAAAGAAAAAATATGCAATTGCGCTTTCGCCTCGCTGGTATTTAACTCTTCGTAGGTGCCGTGAACTAGAATAGATTTCCAAGAACTTACAGAATCCACATCGGTTACCAGCAGCGATACGTTACCATTTTCGCGCATTCCACGTATTTTATGCCCCATTGCCGAATACCCAATAATAGCATTTTTCTCTTCATTATAAAAATAAGTAATGGGTGCTATAAACGGTTTGTTTTGCGATATATACGCTAAATCCCCAATGTAATTATCGGCTAAAAGTCTTAGGTTTTCATTGTCTTTTAAAGGTCTTCTCATTCTTTATTCTTTTACTTTATAGGCGTTATTAAAATGCTAAGCTACTAAATACAATCTTCAGAATTACTGATTTTTGTCAGTTAATCGCCCGCGACTTTACAATTATAAATTACAAAAAATAGCCTTACGCTACACACTTTAACGGTCTAGTGCAAGAATAGTGCGGTTTTGAATGTCAGGAATTTCCGCAAATAGTTCAGACGTAACAAAAGTGCATTAACTCTAGATTACGCAACTAATTTAGTAATATTTTTATATGTTATTATATGTGATTTTTATTTTTTTTAGTCCAATCCATTCGTGTTCAATATCTTTCATTAATAACGCATTATCAAATTTGACAGAACCTTTCGGAAAAATACTTTCATTCTCAAAAAAGCTTGATTTTACATTCTCAACTTCCAAAAGTGATACCTTCCAATTATATGCTTTTAATTCAAGGCCGTCAAAGTCATTTTTGTCAGGCGAATATCCAATAGAACCATTTTCAAAGAACTCAGAAATACATTCTAAATTTTCAAATACACTTTCGGTATTCCAAGAGTTTGTTACTTTTGCTTTTATTGATAATGAAGTTTTGTCATCGCTGATAAAACCGACTTCGTATTTTCCGTCTTTTTCATTTACTTTAAAATTTGCTAAATGATGAATTCCAGGAAATATAGTTCCGCCAGCTAAAGAATTTAATTTAGAAGAAGTATCTCTTCTTGGAATATAAACGCCTTCTTTTCGTTTTCCTTTTTCAGTCCACTCAACTGCAATTCTATGAGCTCCATTTTCAGAGGAAATTCCGATTTGTTTCGGCAAACCTTTCGGTCTCATTTCTTTCAGTCTAATCAAACAGATTCCTGCAATTCCTTTTCCGTTTACTAATTTAGGTTTGAAAGGTTTTGGTAAATAATTTTCCAAGACTTCTTTGTCAATCTGGTAATTGATTAAAATTCGTCTGTCTATTATTCCTTTTATTTTCGGTATTTTCATTTGAATGAGCAAATTGCAGCTAATTACTGGTAAGTATTCAGTTTATTTCTAAGTGTAATCACTTCTTCCTGTAACCTTTCTACTTGTTGCAATAAATTATAAATCGCATCAATGCCTTCTAAATTAATATCGAGGTCGTAATGCAAGCGCATCATTTTTTCAACCGTATTAATTTGTGTTGTTTTTATATATTGATCGGTTTCGGTAATGGTAATTTCTACCAATTCATAATCTTTTAAAGCACTAATAAATGTCATAGGAACTTGATAATGCTTGCAAAACTGCTGTATAGAAATTAAGTGTGTGGTATCCATATTATCTTAATTTTGAAAGTTCGGTAAAAAGCGCTTTCTCCTTATCTGTAAGGTTGGTTGGTGTTTTCACTTGATATGTAATAAACAAGTCGCCAAACTGATTTTCTTTTTTATACCTCGGGAAACCTTTACCTTTTAACTTCACTTTTGCTCCGCTTTGGGTTTCTGGCTTTATTGTTAGTTTCACCTTACCATTAAAAGTATCGACCATTAATTCTCCACCTAATAAAGCCGTGTACAAGTCTAAATCTACTGTTGTATGTAAATTATCACCATCGCGCTTAAAAGATGTTGTATTTACAATAGAGAAAGCGATAAGCAGGTCGCCATTGGGACCGCCGTTAACACCTTGGCCTCCGTGTCCTTTTATTTTTATTATTTGTCCATTCTCTACTCCCGCCGGAATCGTGATTCGTATATTTTTACCATTTACAGTAAGCGTGCGTTTATGTGTAGAATACGCCTCTTTAATATCAATTTGTAATTCGGCATTAAAATCTTGCCCTCTAAATTTAACTTGTCGCCCTTGAGATTGCGAGCGCCCGCCAAACATAGAGCTAAAGAAATCGGAAAACTCATCGTCGTTAAACTGCTGCGACCCCTGTGGCCTCGCGTATTGCCCCCTTCCCTGCTGCTGTTGCCTTTGTGCGTGTTCGTAAGCATCAGCATTTTGCCAATGCTCGCCGTGGGCATCGTATTTTTTACGATTTTCAGGCTTGCTTAATACCTCGTTAGCCTCATTAATTTCTTTAAATCGTTTTTCGGCTTCCTTATCGTTGGGGTTAAGATCGGGGTGGTATTTTCTAGCGAGCTTTCGATACGCTTTTTTTATGTCTTTATCAGAAGCATTCTTTGCCACTCCCAAAACCTTGTAGTAGTCAATATATACCATTAGTGGTTAGAATCTGGTTTTAAATGCGATTTCATCATAGCTTTTAAACTACAGACATACTCTTTCATTACCGCAATATCCATATGTGGATGGCGTAACGAAGGAATTGTAATTGGGTCTTCATCTAAATGCACATATAACTCCGGATATTCCGTTTTAATCCGCATAGTTAGCATCGTAATTTTATTTAAAAGAGTGTGAAGTGTTTTCATAATTCAAGACGTTTAAAAACAGTTTAAATAAGTGGTTTATAATCTCTATTAAGATACAAAATTATTCTCACACTTCACCATTAAACACCTAGGGTTTAACGTATTATTACCATTATAACGTGTATGTAAAGGATTACGTGTAGAGCGTTGTCTTTTGATTTGTTTTATGCGCGCATTCAGCATCTCTTACAGTGTAACAACACCTGATGCTAAATTGCTAAAACAGTAAAATAATAACCACTTCCGAAGGTAAAATCCTACACCTGCTCAGTAAAAACAAACCGTAGTCTTACCCATAAAAAAACGTCTAAAATAATAGAAACTGAACGCTTTACAGGTTTACATTTTCGCCAAACATACTATTAAACATCCGTTAGAGTTGAGCAAAATAACATTTCTAATTTCCTTTAACGCGGTGCCACAAATCAATCATAAGCTTCTTGCCTTCTCGACTACCTTTTGGTGCTTCCGTTAGGCTAACATCACCACTATCATTAACAGTAATTAAATAACTAAACACAAAGTTTTTGGCATCCGGTTGAATACTTAATAATCCGAAACGTAAATCATTAAAATACAAATCGCCATCTTTTTTGGTTATTGTATACCATCCTTTAGAAACAGCGATCATTCGCTGTATTTTTTCAGAGTGGACTAAATCGCCTAAATACGCGTGGTTTTTAGGGTACGAAATAAATGAAATGGGCTGCGAGTCGAAAAACGAATAATACCCTATTAAATAATCGGTGTCAGTTTCTACATTCGCACACCATAAAACGGTATTTAAAGGTGCGGGTTTGGTTTCTAATTCATTATAAACAATACCTTGATCTGCTAACGCCTTTTCAAATGCGGTAAACGCAAGACCTTTAAAAACAAAAGTAAACCCTAAATACAAAGTACTAACTAACAAACCTATACGATTATAAACACGTCGTTTTTTAGAGCTTCTATGCTGTAACATAGCCATGATTAAAAACGCCAAAAAGGGCAACGTGTACAGCGGGTCGATAACAAAAATAGTTTTAAATGCCAGTCGTAAATCGAAAGGCCAAAACAACTGTGTTCCCCACGTTGTATGGGCATCTAGAATAGGATGCGTAATAAAGGCCCAGAAAAATAACCACGACCAGTCTTTTATAGATTTATGCTTGTCGTATCGTGTAACAATCCACGCAAAAAGTGGCGCAAATACAACCGAAAAGAAAATAGAATGTGTAAACCCTCTATGAATTTCTAGGGCACTAACCGTATGAGTAAAATAAGACGCTATCACATCTAAATCGGGGATAGTTCCTGCAATAGCACCATATAACATAGCGCGATTGCCAATTTTCTTGCCCAAAACAGCCTCACCTACGGCCGCACCTAATACTATTTGTGTTAATGAATCCATAGTTTTTAAAACGGTTTTTCAAAATGCAAAGCTAAGCAATCTAATCAGTATTTAGTTGGCTTTTATACTAGACTATTCTGTTGTCTCTCTTAATAATCGATATTAAATATTAGAGTTATTTAAAGTGTCTTTTGCTTCATTACCACTCTTCTAATTATAATAGAATTAACGATTAATCCTCCTTTTAAATGACTAAACGGGAGCACCAATAGTAATTACCGCTTTAGCACTGTTGGTTGTAAAATTAGACTTACATTTTATTACGAATACCTTGTACCAATTACGTACCTTAGTTATACAAAAAGAGCTATAACCGGTATATCATAAATCTATAAAAAACCAAGGGTAGCGCTTAATTATAATTTAAGGTCATTATCAGACTAAAAAACTAAATAACTTATGAGACTTATTTATATTATTCTGGGATTAATAACATCCATACTAGCAGTTATCTTAGCGATATTACCAGGGTTTATCGTATCGTTTATACCAGCCATTTTAGCCATAATTTTTGGACTTCTAGGGTTTTTAAAATCTAAAAAAGAGCATAAACCTACCCATACCACGCAACTTATTTTTCTTTTAACCATTATTGCGTTAGCCATTGCATCGTACCAATCTGTATATTCTACAACTTACAATGACGAGACAGAACACTTAGAATTACAAGAAGCACCTATAGATAAAGTTGAAATTATAGGAGGTGATATCGATATCACCAATTAAATGTCTTTAAAAACGATATCAAAGAGCTGCCAAAACTAGCTTCGTTTAGAAGGCTCTTTCTCGTTGTAATCTGCTTAAACTTTAAAACGATAAAGCAACGCTATTATTTATATTTGCAGTCCGAAATGCAAATAAGACCTTTCAACAATTCAAAATAAATAAAACAACTTAAATAGATTATGAAAGCGTTTATACTACTCTCAGCTTTTACTTTAATCGGTTCTTGTGCCACCACCAAGTATAGCACCAAAATAGAAAATATTAAAAATAGTATTCAGGTTAAAGACAGCACCGTTATCGCCAAATATTCTAATACCATTTCTATTACCGATTTAGAAATCAATTTACACGCTTTCGCTTCTAGAGAGTTTGCGGGACGTAAAGTGGGTGATTCTGGTCAACATAAAGCCTCAGCGTTTTTAAAAGAATACTATAAAACATATCAAATTTCTCCCGCCGTTGGCGACTCTACATATTACCAAACGGTGCCGGAATCCTTTTTACCCCCGGGCATTAAAAGCTCTGCAAACGTGGTGGCTTATATTAAAGGAGTCGAGAAGCCAGAAGAATTTATTATTATCTCTGGGCATTTAGACCATTTAGGGGTTAAAAATGATTCTATTCACTTTGGGGCAGACGATAATGCATCGGGAACTGTTGCTATATTAGAAATCGCAAAAGCTTTTAAAGTGGCTCAAACTGAAGGATACGCACCAAAAAGAAGTCTTGTTTTTCTTCATTTAACCGCAGAAGAAATTGGTTTATATGGCTCCAAGTTTTACGTTAACAACCCTGTTTTTAGCCTAGATAATACCATAGCTAATTTAAATATTGATATGATTGGCCGCGTAGACAATACGCATAAAAACACCCCTAACTACATCTACCTTATTGGCGCCGATAGAATAAGTAAGCATTTGCATTTTACATCGGAGAAGATGAATACCCTATTTTCTAATTTAGAATTAGATTATACGTTTAATGAAAAAGACGACCACAATCAATACTATTACAGATCCGATCATTATAATTTTGCCAAACATAATATCCCTGTTATTTTTTACTTTAATGGCGAACACGCCGACTATCATAAAGCGACAGATACCCCAGATAAAATAAATTATCCGCTATTACAGAAACGAACACAACTTATTTTTGCTACCGCTTGGCAATTAGCAAATCAAGAGTCGACGTTAATTCATAATAAAGATATCTAGAGTGTTAAAAATTGTTAAAACACTGCCAAAACCCCCTTTATTTCTTGTATTTTTAGCAATTAATTAATTTTACTATATATATTCTTTTTATGAAAAACGCACTTTATCTAGTTGCCTTATCGCTTCTTTTTTCTTCCTGCGGTAGTACAACTCAGAGTACCACTAAAACAACACAAAAAATAGCAGACCCTTCGGTGTATGCTAACACCATTACCGAAGCCGAGCTAAAAACGATGCTCTACACGTATGCTTCTGATGAATTTGAAGGTCGAGATACCGGAGCACCTGGTCAGAAAATGGCGGTAAACTACATTAGAGATCATTATATTAAAGATGGTGTTTCAGCAGCAAAAAAAGATGGTGATTATTTTCAAAATGTACCGTTACAAGTTTTAGGAAAACCAGATGTTACATTAAATGTTAATGGAACAGATTACACGTATATAGACGATTTAGTATCGGTTGGTGCTGGAAACACACAAACTATTAAAGCAAACGAGATTGTTTATGCTGGATTTGGCTTCGAAAATGAAACATATTCTAGTTACGACGGACTAGACGTAAAAAATAAAATTGTTGTTATTAAATCTGGAGAACCTCAAAATGCAGATGGAACGTACCTTTTAACAGGAACGACAGAATCTTCAGAGTGGTCAGAATTTAGAACGCAATTCGCAAAGAAAAGAGATATCGCAAAAGAAAAAGGTGCTAAAGCAGTATTATTTTACTACCCTGAGGTATACAAAATGGCTGCTTTTAGATTTGGAAACCCTAGCGGACGTATGACGCTAGATGTTGACAGTGATGAAATGTATTACTTTATGATTAATACAGACTTAGCGAAAAGCTTAGTGAGTGATATTGATACTAATAATACAGCAAAAATTATTAAATCGGATCTGACATTAAACTTCACTAACAATTCGGAACAAGTTGTTTCAGAAAACGTAGCTGCTGTAATTAAAGGAAGTGAAAAACCAAACGAATACATTGTTATCTCTGCGCATTTAGACCATGAAGGGGTTAAAGATGGAGAGATTTATAATGGTGCCGATGATGATGGTTCTGGAACAGTTGCTGTTTTAGAAATCGCTCAAGCTTTTGCAAAAGCTAAAGCAGATGGTTTTGGTCCAAAGCGTTCTATTGTATTTTTAAATGTTACAGCTGAAGAAAAAGGACTTTTAGGTTCTAGTTATTATACAGATTACGATCCTATTTTTCCTTTAGCAAATACAGTGGCTAACTTAAATATTGATATGATTGGTCGTATCGATCCAAAACGCGAAAAGAAAAATAGAGATTATCTTTACCTAATTGGTAGCGATAAATTAAGTACAGAATTACACGAGATTTCTGAAAACGTGAACACGAAGTAC
>JAGPVI010000293.1 GCA_018067115.1 Bizionia sp.
ATATTTTATTTAAGAACCTAAATAGATGAACACAATGTAATAAAAAAATTAAATTTGAAAAAATATCTTCTCCTATTCTACCTGTATTTAGTATAATATAATGTACCTTAACCATGAGTGATAACTCTAATTACTTTTTAATTTCTTTGTAAATGAGCAAAATATACCACAATACTTTAAAGATTATTATAAACTCTAAAGGTATTGATATTCTGTTTTTTATCACTTTTATGGTTACTGTAGTTGTAAGTTTAACGATGGATCAAAGTCGATTACTATTTATTTTACCTCTTGTAATTATAACCATCGTTTTAAAATACTTAAGTTATAATACTATTAAAATCAATAAGTTATTCATTCTTTCTGCACTACTATTAATCGTTTCTGACATCCTATCGTTACAAAACTTTATAAATAACTTTATTTGGATCGCACTGCTTACATCTTCGTATCTCATTTGTTTAATTGTAATACTAAAAAAATATTTAACTAAGGCAAAAATGAAATCCCTCTTTTCGCTATCTTTAGTTATTGCTATTTTATTAGTGACCTATATTATTTATGCAATCCTTGACCTTCTCATTAACAATATCTCAAATCATCTTATTATTTATACTGTTTTAGTCGCTTTATGCTTATTTGTATATGCGATTACTTTTGCTATGGTTTATATAAGTGATAAGTATATCAATGGGCCTGTTTTATTAGCTTCCGGTATTTTTAATATATTCCAAATTACATTGTCATCTATTAATGAATTCTTTTTCTATAATAGAACATTTACAGTCGTTATAGTAATTTGCCATATCTTATCCGTATACCTTTTTATGAAATTTATCGCAGAAGCTAAGGTTGTTGATATTATTGAAATAGGGGATGATTTATAAAAAAAAGAGGATAACTATAATGCTATCCTCCTTATTAATACGTTTACTAGTTAGTTCCCCTTATTTCTTCTTACCTTTTTTTTTAGTAGCATCTTCTTTTAACGTTTCCGATCCCGTTTCTGCTAAATAATTAGCTAATAGTTTATCAACCAGTTCTTCTTTTGTTAAATGATGAAAAATCGTTTTTATCTGCGCTTTAAAATCTTCTGAAACATCGCGATTCGGTTTCATTTTAAATATTTTTTTCGCCCATATTAAACCGTTATTTTCTTCAATACTTTGAGCGTCTGCTTTTTTAAATTCAGTAAAACTAATCCCTAATTCATTTTCGAAATCGGCGATATCCTGAACTTCTTCCTGTTGTAAAATAGTTAGAGACAAACCTGTTGCTCCTGCCCTAGCCGTTCGTCCGCTTCTATGCACATACGCATCGTAAGTATCCGGTAAGTGATAATTAACAACGTAAGACACCTCTTTTACATCAATTCCACGCGCTGCTAAATCTGTAGCGACTAGAATATCAATATGGCCTTCTCTAAATTGCCCCATAATACGATCGCGAATGCCCTGGGTTAAACTCCCGTGAATAGCGCCCGATGAGAATTTATTCTTCGCTAAATTTTTTGCTAATTTATTAACTGCTGCTTTGGTTTTACAAAATATAATACCGCGTTGGCCAGCTTTCGAATTTATAAAATGAAGTAATACATCTAACTTTTCAATAGGCTCTACAACCACATAGTGATGATCGATACCTTGATGACCCATTGTAGCCATATCGGCTTCAATTTGAACCACGTGTTTGGACATATAATTTTGAACCAATTGCTTGATGGTTCCAGGCATAGTAGCCGTAAACAATAAAGTTCTTCTCGTTTTTGGCGTGTCTTTTAAAATGGAATCGACTTCGTCTTTTAAAGCACTAATCATTTCATCAGCTTCATCCAATACCAAATACTTTAAGTCTTTAATAGAAACAGCACCACGCTTTATTAAATCCACCAAACGCCCTGGTGTTGCCACCACAATATGTGTTGGATTTTTTAAACGTTCTATCTGTGGTTTTATAGGAATTCCTCCACATACAGAAGCAATTGAAAGTTCTGGACTGTTTTTGGCGAAAGCTTCTAAATTGGCGAATATTTGTTGGCCTAATTCTCTTGTTGGTGCTAAAATTAATGCCTGAACGGCTGTGTTTTCAACATCCATTAACTGCAATAAAGGCAAACCGAAAGCCGCTGTTTTTCCGGTTCCTGTTTTTGCTAAAACGACCACATCTTCTTTTTGATTGAGAATAACCGGAATCGCTTTTTCTTGAACATCTGTAGGAACAGAAATTTCTAAATCGATTAAACTTTTCTGTAATTGGTTATTAATCCCTAAATCTGAAAACTGTTTTAACATAAAATTATTTTTGTACAAAGATAATCACACTTTTATAAGGAATACCTTGAATTGGATTTGTTATTTACTTTTATTGCCTGTTTTTATTCTAGACGTATATTTATACTGCACTTAAAATAGAGCAGCTATTCATTTAATTCTTTCATTATTTCTGAAAACAATTCGTAAGAACGAATGCGGTCTTTAATATCGTAAATATTAGTAACTGCAATAAGTTCGTCGGCTTCCGTTTTAGTAATAAATTCTTGTATTTGCTCCTTAACAGTAGCTTTACTACCAATAAAAGAATACTTCAACATTTGATGAATCTGTGGGTGTTGTAAAATCTCCTCATATTCTTCAGTCATTGCTGTTGGCGGTTGTACAAAATCCCGTTTACCGGTAAATATTCCTAAAATCATTCTAATTAAAGAGGTTGATAACGCTTGAGCTTCCTCATCGGTATCTGCCACAATAATATTCACACCCGCCATAACATACGGTTTCGCTAAAAACTCTGATGGTTGAAATTCCTTACGGTAAATAGCAATAGCATCCCACAAATGGGTGGTTGCAAAATGACTAGCAAAAGAATACGGCAATCCTTTTTTAGCTGCTAAATGTGCACTATCGGTACTAGAGCCTAAAATATAAACAGGCACATCTACGCCTTCTGCCACTGTGGCACGAACTTTAGATTTTGCATTCTCTAGAGAAAAATAGTTTTGAATTTTCTCCAATTCACTCGGAAATGACTGTGCAGCTTGCATAAAATCTGACCGAATGGCTTGCGCGGTTTCTCTGTCGGTTCCTGGTGCTCTTCCCAAACCTAAATCAATTCGGTTGGGATATAACGAGCCTAGCGTTCCAAACTGTTCTGCAATAATTAACGGGGAATGGTTGGGTAGCATAATACCACCAGAACCTATGCGCAGTGTTTTTGTACCGCCAGCAACATAGCCTATTAGCACAGAAGTGGCGCTACTAGCAATATTAGACGAATTATGATGCTCTGCCAACCAATAGCGTGTATAGCCAAAAGTCTCGGCGTTTTGTGCCAATTCAAGAGCGTTATTAAAAGTTTGTTTAAGTGTATAACCTTCTGAAACTAAAGCAAGGTCTAATATAGAATATGCAGTATGTGATGTTTTCATAAAATATAGAGCGTTCTAAAATTTAAGGTGAAATCTAATCAGGATAAAAAATAACACAGACTATTTTAATCTGTTGTTCTAAAAAGAGTTTCTATTCTCAAGATTAACAATGAGAAAATAGTGGCATCTTCATTTAATATTTCAGCAAATTTAAGGCTTTAGTTTGTTAATTTTTGCCAAGACAACTCATAAAAAGTGCTTCTGAATTTAGCAATTACTATGGCGTAATTAAATATAAACGAATGATTAAACCTTTCTATCTTTTCCAACTGCTACTCCCATTGAAAGTTTAAAAACGGCAAGAACCATTAATAAAATTAAAGCATAATTCCATTCGTGCGTAAAATCGTAAAGGACTCCAACAATAAACGGCCCCGTTGCAGCAATAAAATAGCCAATAGACTGTACAATTCCCGACAATTCTGCAGCTGTTTCGGCATCATTAGAGCGTAACACTATAAGCAATAAAGCCAGTCCAAATGTTCCACCAACAGACATCCCTATAAGTCCTGCCCAAAGCTCTACCAATCCAATACCTGGAATCATTAACCCTATTAAAGCAATGAATTCTAGAGCAACTAAAGCAATAGCCACCAAACGCTGATCTTTTCTAGAACCGGCCCAAATAGGAATAAATATAGCCCCAATAATACCGGTGGCTTGCGATAAAGAAAGCATCCATCCTGCATAGGAAGCGTCGAATCCGCGGTCGATAAGTATAGCCGGTAACCACGCCAAAACCACATAAAAAGTTAAGGATTGAAGTCCCATATACAGTGCTAATTTCCAAACCAATAGCGAGCCAGAGAGTTTCTTCATTGCTACTTTAAAACTTCTGCGTGGTGGCGTACGGTTAATACGTTTTATATTAGGAATCCAAATAATTACTGCTATAACGGCTAAAACAGCCCATACGCCCAGTGATCCTCTCCACCCCAAGTTTAGTTCTTTTGCCAATGGAATACTTAAACCCGCCGCAAAAGCAGCGCCCAAAGACATAATTCCAGAGTATAAACTAGTTACAAGTCCCGCTTTGTGCGGAAAGTTTCTTTTAATTAATGCTGGAATCAATACATTTCCAAAAGCAATGGCCACACCCAGTAAAATGGTGCCTAAATACAATTCAAAAACACCACCTAAAGAACGAATTATAATACCACTAGTTAGTAAAATTAACGCCCCCAAAAGTGTGTTTCCAATACCGAAACGCTTTGTAAACAACGGTGTAATTGTTGAAATAACACCGAATGCTATTAAAGGTAAAGTGGTGAGCAATCCTAATAAAGTATCTGAAAGCCCAACATCTTGACGTATCATATCTATTAACGGCCCAATACTAGAAAGTGCTGGTCTTAAATTTATGGCTACAAATAAAATCCCTACTAGTAATAGCGTTCGCGAGGCTTTATTCAGTCCGTTTTCATCTTGTTTGTTCATAATATATAAAAATATCGGACGTTTTAGCGCCCGATTACTATCTTTCATTTCTAGCTACTCCTCTTTATATACACTTCCATAACTCTTGAAAAACAGTGACCAATTGACGTATTTAAGCGCCAATAATTTTTAGGGAACACACGCGCCCAAGTTTACAAGAATTTATAGTGATTGGATATAAAACGGATTGATAACAATAATTAGCAAAAGTAGTGGATTGTTTTGAGAGCAGCTGAATTTCATTTCTTATAGTTTTGTGAAATTAATCCTGAAATAGGAAAGGTTTCAAAATTATAATTTGAAAGTAATTGTACTGCACAGGATTGCTAGTATTTACCTAAAATAGTAAAGAGCTTCTGGGTGTGTTTCGTGGCGATCGTCTTTTTATAATACAAAAAAACCTTGTAAATAAAAGCACAGGTTACCCACAAGCTAATTATACAAGATTTTTTATGCGTTCATTTTATGTTGTGTAAAACACAAGCATCAACACTTAATATCAAGGTTTTATATTCTGATTTACCCTAAATAAATTCTCTGGATCATACGCTTTTTTAATTTTTACCAATCTATCATAATTGTGTTTATAGCTAGCTTTAACACGTTCTTGACCTTCCTCCATCATAAAATTAGAATACGCGCCGCCCGCAGAATAGGGATGTAATGCATCGTAATATTCTTTACACCAATCGGTAATTTTATCGGCATCTTTAGCATTAGGACTAACACCAACAATAACACCGGCATATTTAGCATCGCGATACGCCCAAGGGGTTTCTGTCGCTCCCACCCTGCTAGCTGCACCAGTAATTGGATATAAGTGCATCTGGGATAGTGACGTAGGAATTGCAGATCCAAATTTTAAATGTTGGGCGGTTATTTTAGGTGTTAACGCGTTAAAAAAATCGGCCCTCCAATACCATTGCAGTCCTGCGGGTAGTAAACCATCGAATAAGGTTTGTAAGGCTGGATATGGCATTTCTCCCACATGAGCGAACACAGGATTTAGGTCTAGTACGGGTTTAAATATTTTTTCAAATTTTTCGGGATCACCAACATAACACCACACAATTCCACAGAATTTTTTATTATGGAGATGCTCTGGAAATGGAGATTCTGGTATTACCATTGTGGCTATAAAACCATTTAAATCTTCTGTTGCTTCTTGAATAAATGTATCGTACCACGCCATTATTTCTTCCACGCGTTCAATAGGCCATAAAGTTGGACCACCAATAAGCATCTTGACAGGATGGGATTGAAATGTAAAGGACGTTACCACTCCAAAATTACCACCACCACCACGAATAGCCCAAAACAAATCGGTGTTTTCGTTAGCATTTACGGTAACAAAAGAGCCATCTGCTAAAACCATTTCTGCTTCCAATAAATTATCTATGGTTAGCCCATATTTTCGCGACAAATAACCAACACCGCCTCCTAGAGTCAATCCACCAACACCAGTACTAGAAATCATACCCGAAGGTATTGCTAAACCAAACTCGTGCGTGGCTTGATCGACTTCGTTCCAAATATTTCCACCACCCACTTTTACGGTATTATTAGACGTATTCACATTCACAAATTTAATACCAGATAAGTCTATGATCAATCCGTCATTACAAAGCCCTAATCCGCCACCATTATGTCCGCCGCCTCTAATAGCTACCAACACATTATTATCTCTTGCAAAATTTACCGCAGTCATTACATCGTCCGCATTTTGACACATAGCGAATAATCCAGGGTGTTTATCAATCATAGCGTTATACACTTTTCGTGTGTCATTATAGGCTGTATCACTAGGTGAAATAAGCTTGCCTTTTAATTGAGATTCGAAAGTTTTTATAATTTGGGGAGCGAGTTCTTTTATTGCGTTTTTCATCTTCTTGTATATTATTTAATGAGTAATAGAACTATTAATAGGTTCACATCAAAAGTAGACTAGAATATTATTTTACTAATCTACATATAGACCAAACAAATATACTTTTAGACCAAACACAATAAATACATATACCTCAAAATCAACTGATTAAAGATTTCTTTTTGAAGTTTGAGGGCAGAATACCATAACTCTTATGGAAACATTTTGAAAAATAAGCAGGACTAGAAAAGCCCGTTTGATACGCAATTTCTGAAATATTATAATTTTGATTTTCTATTAATTCCAAAGCCTTATTAAGACGGTACCCTTTTAAAAAGGCATTTGGTGATCTGCCTACCAATTTTACCATAGTTCGGTATAATTTAGATTTACTATACCCCAAATTAGCTTCAAAATCATTAACGTTAATTGATGCTTTAAGCCATATCTTCTCGGTATAGGCCATTAACTGCATAATAAAGACTTCATCTAAACTATTTAAAACAGTTATTGCTTTGTTAGGCAACGGCTTATTTTGGTTTTCGGCTTCGTAAAGATCTTTTACTGCTTCCGTTATAGAAAAATCGCCAACAACAACATCGCTTAAATAATTGGACGTTTTAATAGTGTCCTCAAAAATCTGTTCTTTATCTGTTACTGGCGTACCGGCACTAATACCAATTTTGAATTCTAAATCTGGTGTACGCGCACTATCATAGGCCTCTCGAATTTTTAGACCACAAAGAATGGCATCTGTAACCGTATCGAAAGCCATTAAAAATGTTTGGCTCTTTTGGCTAACCATTCGACCTTTATATTGAGATGTTAAAGTGCTTATTACCGCGGCATACCCTCTTATTGCTGCTTTAAGAAAATTGTTTTTAGATTCCCGAAGCGTTTTATGCTTTATTTTAACAACTATTAAAGTTCTAAAAGCGGGCTCATTAATAATATTTAAATGTGTTTTTTTTGATTTTTCAGAATCTTGTATCCGACCTAAAAAGGACTCGACAATAGTATCATTAACCTCAATAATACGCGACGGAATAGCACCGTGAGCATTTTCATGTAAGTCTTTAAGTGCTTGTTTATTTGGTGCATCTATTAAACAAAATGCCGTTTTTCTTTTCTCATCACACCAGTACGTTAATCCCCGACAATTATACTTGTGTTCGATGTCTAAATCGGCTTGATGCATCTCTGCAACATGCGCAGCTGTAATTCCTTCAGGAAGATCATGTAAATCTAAAAATAACGGCATACTGTTGATTTTAAGTATAATATACGCATTTATTTCTATAATAGCTTCAGGTAAAATCACATATTGCTAGTTTAAAAACACATAAAAACTTTATATAATACTCTTAAATCTTATATTTACTTCCTTAAGAAACCTAATTATGAATACGCCAATACAACACATAAAAGTTAAAGATTTAGAAGGCAATGCTGTCGATTTAATGACAACTTATACCAATAAAATACTACTACTTATTATTTATAATAATGATTGTTTAGGGTGCACAGGACGCGCCATTCCTCTGGCTTACGAGTTTCAACAGAATTACCCTACGATTCAAGTGGCTGGCATTCATACCAATTTTGTAAACCGTGAAGGCACTAAAGAATCTATTAAAGCTATTTTTACTAGTGGAGAGAATCCATTTCCAATTTTTATTGATGAGCATCACAAGGTTTTCGATCAATTTAATGCCGAAGGGACACCGCAATGGTTGTTAATTTCAGAAAAAGGCGAACTGTTTCGTTCTGTTTTTGGCTCTCAAGACAATGCGCAGAATAGACTGTATTACGCTTTAGAAAGTTTGGTTGAAGATAATCCAGAAAAATTATCGACTTAAAGCAAAAAACGATAACGCGACAGATTGGTACTGCTGAGTTATCGTTTTACTAATTATTTTCTATGACACAGTAGACAACGTAAGTTGAATAAAATTTAAAGGCTTCCGTTATGCCTCCAACTCCAAAGTATCGTCCTCATCTTCATACAACTCCAAAGACTTAATTGTCCCCACTGCGTTTCCGGCAATACCTTTTATACTCGCGTGCATATCTATAGT
>JAGPVI010000155.1 GCA_018067115.1 Bizionia sp.
TATTATATTTTGAAATTAGCACACTCATAGCTTCTATATTTTATTCAAAATTATAACATAAGAGGGCGCTAAAAGATGACTTTTGTTAGCTTTATTCCTTTTATCTATTTTAAGATGTTTGTGGTGTGATTAGAGCGGAAAAACGCTTTGTTTTGAGAGTTATCAGTAAGAAATTCAGAAATAATTTTTAATACGATCTCAATCATTAAAATTAATTATTTTGCTCTATAATTCTAAAGGCCCTTTCAGAGCCTAAATAATTAGGGTCTCCATGTTTTTCAGACCAAAACCCATCAAGTAAATCTTTAGAAATACACGTGTAAACGACGACACCTTTGTAAATATTAGCATCATCGCCAGTGTATTTAAAATTAATAACGAGCGTGTCATTTTTAAAAAAGCCTGTTCCCGTTTGCTTTTGGGTTTTATTAATAAGCCAATTGGCGTCTAAGCGCTTGTTTTCGTTCAAGGTTAAGTGCAAAACACCTTTATACGAATGTTCTTCGCTATCCTGGTTTTTACCGATAATAGTGTAACTGCCTTCTAAGTCTTCAATGGTCATATTTAAATGGTAAAATAGCTGTTGATTGGTGTTTGGTTAAAGTTTTAAAAATACGGTTAATTTAAGATAGTTAAAGTTCGGTTTTAATTGGGGCTGTTTTTTTATTTTAGATTATAATTTTTCAATTCACTTTTTAACCTGATTAGGGAGTTGGGTTCTATAATTTGAGTGTCGATTACAAATTCACTGTTGTCTATTAGCAGTTTTAAATCTCCAGCAAATTCTGAAATAGCGTGTACATCGCCAAGATTTATTTTTTTAGGGAATAGGCCGTGTTTTATTAAGTCTCCATTTTTAATCGTTAGATATTGCTTTTTATTTTCAAATAGATAAATAATAAACATTGGAACCGCTGTTAAAATTTGTGTAATACCAATGGAGGTGATGGAAATTTCTTTCCATACGGGGGTAATAAAAGAAAGTGCGAGCAAGGTCATTCCAATTGTGAAAAAGAACATACTCATTCTTAAGCTGTTTTGTAATCGTTCTTTAGAATACTTAATTTTTATCATTTATCAAACGGTTCTTAATAGTGCAGCGTAAGGTTGTTATTGTTTTTCTAGAAATTTTCGTACTTCGGAGTAATAATCTTCTCCGTAAAATTTATAAAACTCTCCGCTAGGTTTAATAATTATAAATGCCTGACAATTTTCGTGAAGGGTAAAAATGTTTTCAGAGAAAAAACCAGACTCTAAAATAAATTTATCATTTTCTTTATAAATATCTTTGTAATAAGCATCATTGGTATACACAAAGAAGTCTACGGCATTATGCTCTGCACTCATTCTCGACGAAATTGCAATTCCTTTATTAATGAAGCCTTTAATGTCGCTAAAACGTATTGCTAGGCAATTTGAAGCTTTTTGATTGAAATTTATAAGGATGGGTTTACCACTATGAAATGTGGTGTTTAGCTCCTCCTCTAAAATGGATAAAATGTCTTTATATTCGGTATTACTCAACTGGCCGGAAAATGCCTTTCTACTTTTCTGGTACGTCGCGTTGAGTGTTGTGTTTACTTTAGCTTTTTTTGAGGTGTTATTCGTTCCGCAGGAAATGAATACACTAGAAATTAGCATTAATACTATGTATTTAAAGGTAGTGCTCATATTTTTAAAAAAAAAGGAAGTTAAAAGTGGGTTTAAATGTATAAACGATAGTATACGACAGAAAAAATTTAGGGCTCCAAAACAGTAACTATCCTTAGTAGTGTTGTATTAATAAATATGATTTCATAAGGTTTTTAATTTTCTTTTTTTGCCAATAAAAGAGTATAAGAGTGTTCCTAGAATAGGCAGTAATGTGACTATTAATAACCATATAATTTTATCATTATTCTCGAATGTGCTTTTTATAATATCAGTAGTGGCATAGAGCCAGAGACCGATAGCTAAAAATATAATAAACTGGGCTATTATTAGCGCATAAGAGGTTTCAATAAGAAAAGTTTCCATAGGTTTTGTTTTATCTCTTTAGGGCTTTTTGGGGGCGCTTGGAGTCTGTAATTTGAGGGCTAATAAACTTTATGTGAGTTTTTACTCAATATTTATTTTGCTAAAAGTGTCGTTTATACGGTAATATAGCAAAAAAAAACAGGGCTTAAAAAAGTTGTAATATTAATCTTAACTCATTAAAACCTAACTATTATAATAGGAGAATTGTCGTTGCTCTCTTTTTTTGGATTGGCATTAAAAGTCTCTTTTGTTTGCTTAAAACCGTTTGGTTATTCTTCACACAAGTGTTTAACTTTAGCGAGCCAATTGTTCCAAACCACTTTTTGATCTTCAAAATCTGACGTGTAAGGTCCCGCATAAATAGCAAGTGTAGACACGCCATTGCTTTTTGTAATAGTATATCTTTCTTCGTATTTAAAGCCACTAAAGTCATAATCGACTTGTATAATTTCATTTTCGATAAGGTTGGTAATAGTACCAGTAGACACTATTTTGTTAGGCTCATATTTAAAATGAACAGGAGACCCTAGTTTCCAATCAGATTCTACAAAGGCATTCGCGTCAAATATGCTACCAAGTTCTTTTGCATACGTTTTGCTAGTTATTAAGTTCCAAATTGTTGCTGGGCTGTCGTTAATAGCAATGCTAACGGAGACTATTTTAGAGTCTGACATACGAGAAGATTTACAGTTTGTTAGTATTAGTGTGGTTAAAATAATAATAATGTTTTTCAATTTATTTTATTTACTATTTAAATTTGTAGTGCATAGGGGGCTAAGAAGCGTGTAATTTAGCAAATAAAACTGAATGGAAAACACCGTAAGCTTTTAAAAACCGGTAGTACCACATCCATAAAATAAGGCTATTCCGTTTTGATTTTGAAATGTTATTAAGACTTTTTATTGTCAATTTTTTAATTTGTAATTTTATTTAAATAGAAAATGACCCTAATTGGTTAAATAAGAGCCATTTTACTAAATATGGTATATAGGGTTGATTATAACATCGTTCTAATCTCTTCGTTATGATCTACTGTAATCTCCATCCATTCATCCACCATTTTTTTCCAGGTGCCATCGCCATTAATTTTTTCGTAGGCCTCTTTGGTGCCCCAATCTTTATCTAGAGCAGCATAATTTTCTAAGTTCCAAATAAGCGCTACGTCTGCATCACCAGTAGAATGCACTTGGTTTGTAAACACTAAAAACGCACGGTTATTCATAGTTTTATAAGTGTCTCTAAGTTTCTCTACAATAACCTTAAATTTATCCGCTTTTCCGCGTTTAACATCTACGGACCACACGATATATTTTTTAGATTTCTGGAATATATCCATACCATGAGAGAGTTTTTCATCGTAACCCCAAAGGCCCACATTACCATACTTTTCTACGGTAGGGTCTACTGTTTTGTTCCAATTATCTTGATGCCCATTCTCTAGTACAGGTCGTGAGTCTAAAGACGCATACGTTCCTCTCATAACCCACACATACCAACCCGCTTTTGCACCATATTCCACTCTTCGTAGTAAGGCGTGGTGAGGGCCTACAGGATGGTATGTCTTGTTGTGCATTGCAATAGCTTGTTCAAATTGTACACTCATTCCTGCTTTGGGAAGGATGTAAATGGTTTCTGATATTTGCGTTGGTTTTTTATCGCCCTGAGCTATTGCAGCGAAACAAAAAATTAGTAGCATTGATAATAGCGTTACTCTTTTCATAACTTATAATTGTATTGGTTCGTTAATAAGGTAGTTATTAATTTGCTAAATTAGCTGTTTTAAAGAGTGAAATATAAGTGTAATGGGTTGTTTGTCAGTAAATTACGACAATTTATATTTAGGATTTTGAGTCTGATAAAATAGTCGTACTATTATTTTATTTAACAGAAGGGTGACGTTTTAGTAAGAAGTGTTTATAGTAATACCTTGCGACTAACGACTGAGGATGCTATTAATTACCGTAATTATAAGGCGTGTTTATTATATTATTCCGTTTTTTTAAAAACCACAATATCTTGATATTCTTTTTTTTCAGAATCTCTAATCTTGTCTTTCCAAAAGCCATCAATAATTTTAACAAGCATTAAATTTTCATTAATAAGCATTGCATTAAGCTTGTCTTTATGAATGGCGATATTTCCAGACTTCACTTTGCTATTCATCAGTTTAAAACCGTTTTCCTGAATGGGGAAATTGAAACCTTCACGCTTAGAAATGTAAGCCTCATTAGCATCATCATATAAGAAAAATGTTGAGCATGCTATTCCGTCACTTTTAAGAACCTGATGTATTTGTTTAAAGTAATTCTGAATTTCATCAATCTGCATATGTGTAAATACAGAAAATGAAAAAATCTTATCGAAAGATTCCTGTTTGTAAGGGAACTTGAAATTTTCAGCCTTTAAATTAGAATTATTGTACAGGTCGTTAAATAATGGAATGTATGTAAAATTGAAATTAGGGTACTCTTTATTTATTTTAGAATTACACCAATCGACACCCTTTTTAACAACGTCGAATCCTTCGTATTTTGCATTGGTGTTTAAGTACTCGGAGAGCGCGATTGCCGTTCTACCAATACCACACCCTATATCTAATACGGAATCTGAGGGCATTAGATTAATTTCAGACTTTAACAGCTCTAATTGATGTGCGCCTTGCTTGATGTAGCTGTCGGAATTTGCAGGAGAGCCGGTGTAAATAGAACCTCTTGGCGGTACAAATCTATGCCTGTTACCTTTAAATTTATCGTATACATCAATAGGATAATAATACAGTCGTCTAAGTATAAATCTCTGGTTAGATGATAGTAAATACCATAGATTTCTAAAATATTGTTTTTTCATATTCTATAAATAATAGAGCACATAGTACGCGTGCCTTTAACTGCGTTTTAAGTAGAATAGAGGCTGTTAAAAGTGCGTTATTACGTTCTTATTATGTTTGGTCCGCCTAAGTAAATCTAGTAAAGCGTTGTTGGTTTTTATGGTTCCTTGGTTTGCGCATAAATATAAAACAACTATAAATTTTTATCGCGGAAAAAGGTGTAAAAGTATTTTTTATTACTAAAAGTAAGATATAAATACTAAGGTCTTATAAAAGTAGCACGGCGTTTAGGTTATTTTTTATAACTGTTGAGTTATAAGGGATATAAAAAACGGAAGAGATTTGTAAACCACATGTTTTAAGTTTAATACTTAGTGGTGGCTTACCATCTCTCCCGTTTGTAATTAATACGCTACTTTAAACTTTTGCTATTGTAGTGGCTTCTGTTTTAAATTTAAGAGGTAGAACCTTTTTTATTTTAACACTCCGTTTTGCTCATCTTTCAAAATGGTTAATGAAGTATAACCTAAGGTTGTTTTTATGCTTTCTTCTTAAAATCGCGCATAAAAGATTTTGCAAGTTTTGCATAGGCTTCAGCAACTCTTGTGTGCGACGAGAAGTCGTACCCCATAGCATCACCACCTTTTACATTTAAGTATTTTACTTTAAAAAGTTGCTCGTCATTTTTATATATTTCTATAATAGCATCTATACGTGCTGCCTTTCGCATAACACCTACATTCCAACCGTTGTAAGATCTTGTGGTGATTACTTTTAAAGTATATTCTGTGTTGTTGGTACTTTTGCTTACTTTTTTATCCCCACGTTTATTAAAAGACTCGATAAATTTAGGTTCGAAATGATTCTCGCGATCTGCAAAGTATTTTTCTCTCCAAATGGCTCCCTGTCCAGGTTTGTCATCTTCTTTTTCTTTGATTTTTAATGTTAAGTAATCTTCCTCTGTATCGAAATCTGGGATTTCAACATTAGCATAATCAAATTGAACAGCAAAGTGCTCAATGCCGCTTAAAGATTTCCATTTACCGTCTAAAACTTTTCCTTTTTGGGCTACTAGTGTAAGTGTGAATAGAAGAGCTAAACTGTTTAGTAATAATTTTTTCATTATTTTATGTTTGGTTCGTTTGTTATATACTGTACTATAAGAGTGAGTGGGTAATCGATACTAGATTCTTTGTTGTCTTAGAATATTGAATACCCTAAAATTACCGACAGCGTATTATAGTC
>JAGPVI010000160.1 GCA_018067115.1 Bizionia sp.
CACTAAATTTGCCGCTTCTTCATGGAAAATTCCTGAAGGAATAGTATGAAGAACATGTTTTTTTCCGTTAAAAACTAAAGTATGACCTGCGTTTGGTCCTCCTTGAAAACGCGCAATAATATTGTATTTTGAGGTTAATACGTCGACAATCTTTCCTTTGGCTTCATCTCCCCATTGCAATCCTAGTAGTAAGTCTACTGCCATTATATAATTATTTTGTTGTTGTGTTTTTTGTTCCGTAAAAGTAAAGCGAGTGGTTTGAAATTTTAATATCAAAAACTTCTTCTATCGTTTTTTTAATTGATTGAATTCTCGGATCGCAAAATTCTATAACCTCTCCTGTATCGGTAAGTATAACGTGATCATGCTGTTTGTCGAAATACGATTTCTCGTAATGCGCTTGATTTTGACCAAACTGATGTTTACGTACTAAACCGCATTCTAAAAGTAAATCTATAGTATTATAAAGTGTTGCGCGACTAACTCTATATTTTTTGTTTTTCATATTGAGATATAACGACTCAATATCAAAATGCTCTTTGTTATTATAGATTTCTTGAAGTATAGCATAGCGTTCGGGAGTTTTTCTGTGCCCGTTACCCTCTAAAAAAGTTGTAAAAACGTTTTTAACTATCTCTTGATTTTTATTTTCTGTATCTACGCTCATAATTTCATCGCAAATTTACATATTTTTTTCAGGTGAACTCGAATAATTTTAGAGTTTAAAGATAGTATTAATTAATTGTTATTAACAATGCCATTTATACACGGTATACCTTCTCTATTCCGGTGACCTTTTTAAGGTTATCCATCACCTTTTTAAGAAGTGTTTTGTTTTTAACAATGACATTAATTTTTCCTGAAAATATGCCGTCTTCAGTTTTAAAACTTAAACTTGTCATATTTACGTGCATATTCGATGAGATGACCTTAGTCATTTCATTTACAAGACCTAAGTTATCGATTCCTGATAATATTATTTGAGCAGCAAATTCTTGTTGCGAAGAGTCAATCCACTTTGCTTGCATAATACGGTAGGCATAATTAGAATGCATACTTAAGGCATTAGGACAGTTTTTTTTATGAATTTTTATACCTTCATTAATAGTCAGAAATCCAAAAACAGCATCACCGGGAATAGGGTTGCAGCAGGTAGCCAATTTGTAGTCTAATTTCTCCTCTTCTTTACCAAAAACAAGCATGTCGTACTTGTCGGTAATTTCATCTTTTTCAACCTCTTCTTGATTAATGGAAGGTTTCCGAGCCATTTTATTCTTAAAGAAACTCATTAATGCATTGCTTCTTGAGGCTGCATACTCTTTAAGCATAGGGTTACTAATGGTACCAATACCTACGCGGTAAAATAAATCTAAGCTAGTGTTTAACTTAAAATGACTTACCATTTCATTTACCGAATTCTCGTTAAGTGTAATTTTTAGTTGCTTTAATTTACGTCTTAAAATCTCCTTACCGTCTTCGGCAATTTCTTTGTTCTTTTCTTTAAGTAATGATTTAATTTTTGCGCGGGCGCGAGAGGTTGTTGCATAATCTAACCAGTTAGGATTAGGTTTAGCATTATCTGAAGTTAAAATATCTACTTGATCTCCGCTTTTTAACTCGTGACTTAACGGCACTAATTTACCGTTTACTTTAGCGCCTCTTGTTTTCATTCCTACTTCTGTATGAATACTAAAAGCAAAATCTAGTGGTGTTGCACCTTTAGGTAATGATTTTAAATCTCCTTTTGGTGTGAAAACAAAAATCTCTTTAGAATATAAGTTCAGTTTAAACTGTTCTACAAAATCAACGGCATTAGTTTCATTATTTTCTAATGCTTCCTGTAAACGATTTATCCAAACATCTAAACTATCTTCCTTATCATTATTTTTATATTTGTAATGTGCAGCATATCCTTTTTCTGCAATTTCGTTCATCCTGCGGCTACGGACTTGTACTTCTACCCAACGTCCTTTAGGCCCCATTACTGTAATGTGCAACGCTTCGTAACCCGTAGATTTAGGAGAGGAAATCCAATCCCGCAAGCGGGTAGGATTTGGTCTAAAGTGATCGGTAACGACCGAGTAAATTTTCCAAGCTATAAACTTCTCATTAGTGTCGGTATCTGCTTGATATATAATTCTAACTGCAAATTTGTCGTATACTTCATCAAACGACACACCTTGCTTATCCATTTTTCTTTTAATAGAAAAAATAGATTTCGGCCGGCCTTTAATCTCATAACTTAAGCCTTCTTTATCTAGAGAGTTTTTAATGATATTATTAAACTCTTTTATGTAAGCATCTTGCTCTTCCTTGCTCTCTTTCATTTTGGTTAAAATATCGTAATACACATCTGGCTCCGTATATTTTAATCCTAAATCTTCAAGTTCACTTTTTATGTTATAAAGACCTATTCTATGTGCTAATGGCGCATAAATATAAAGGGTCTCGCTAGCTATTTTTTCTTGTTTATCGGGGCGCATAGATTCCATAGTTTGCATATTATGGAGTCTGTCGGCAATCTTAATAATGATAACGCGTACATCATCATTTAAGGTTAGTAACATTTTTCTGAAATTCTCTGCTTGTAGAGAAACGTCAGCATCTGTTTTTAATGACGAGATTTTTGTTAATCCATCAACAATCTTTGCAACGGTACTACCAAAAAGGCGCTCGATATCACTAGTGGTATACTCATCGCTGTCTTCTACAACATCGTGCAATAGGGCGGCAGCAATAGATGTGGCGTCCAATCCAATTTCTGAAGCTACAATGTTAGCAACGGCAATAGGGTGAAATATATAAGCTTCGCCACTTTTGCGACGTTGATCTTTGTGCGCATCGACGGCAACATCAAAAGCTTTTCTAATTAGCTTTTTGTCGTCTGTGGAAAGTGTTGTGTAACTAACCTTTAATAAATTCTTATACGCTTTAGCAATAGCAGCGTTCTCCTTCTCAATATCTATTTCTGTCATATATTTAAAAATAGTATAAAATTTTAAATTTTCAATGTCTTTTTTGCTTTTTAATTGAAGTATTTAGAGTCTTTTACCTTTAGAAAAGTTAAGGGTTACCGCTAGTTTTTTGGTTAATCTTTAAATGAAGGGTGGCATAAAACAATCTGTATCATTTATAGATTTGCAGACTGAAAAATATGAAGTGAATTGTGGTAACTTATAGAAGTTGTAAATAGATTATTTTTTAGAATACACTTCCATTTTTAAGCCTATTCCGTAGTTGTTAAATCCTGAAGCTAAAAGATTGGAGTTTTTAATATTTACTTTATCGTAAAGCACCCATTTACCGCCATTTAAAAATACGCGTTTTACATAGGTTTGTTTCGTGTTAATTTTATCTGTAAAAGGTAGTAAAGGTCTAAAGGTTGTCGACACTTTTACAACGCCTCGCTTCGTTTTAACTTCTTGATATTTTTTATTAGGTAGCAGTTTGCCTTTATCGTCAGTATAACCTAGTACTTGAATAGATACAAAAGCACCTGTTTTAGGCACGAATATATCGTGTTTCTTAATGTCGAGTTCGTAAATTTCTTCGTGTTCTTCGGTCGCAACAAATACCATCTTGTCGTAGGTTAAGACGTCGCCTGGTAAGCCGTTATTGTTCTCGTAAAACTGCACTCTAAATAAGGTGGAAAATGGACGTTTTTCAGTATTAGAACGTTTTCTTTTTCGCCAGGTTTTGGCTTCTACTTTTATAGGAAGGTATAGTGTGGTTATTCGTTTTGTTTCTTGGGTTTCATTAGGGAAGAATACAGCTATTTCCGATTCTATGGTGGGCAGCCAACAGTGGTAATAATCGTCGTGAGTTGTTGGCTTTATTTCTTCTTTTTTAAAGGGCCCCGAAGGTTTGCTTTTTACAATGACCTCTTGTAATCTATCAATTTCACTTTTTAAAACTAATGTACTTGGCAAGTTTTTAGTCGCAATTTTAAAATCTTTATATCCTAACGCAGAAATATATAAGGTATCAATATCACTATACAGTTTTTCCGTAAAGTAAAATTTACCATCGTCATCTGCAAAAATACCGTTGCCATTTCCAAAAGAAATAGAAGCAAAGGAAACGGGTTCTTGAGTTTCAGAAATGATATTTGTATTCTGTGAAAATCCAAAATACGGAATATAAAAAAGCGCTAATAAAAGGTGATATTTCAAATTCATACTGCTAAAAATAGTGAATACTTTTAAATCGCCTCTACATTAGTATTATAAATTAATACCAGCGTTTCTTTTTCTTTTTAGAGCCTTCACTCGTAATAGCCAGCTGCTCAAAGCATCCTTTATTAATATCAACTATTTCTACAGAGCTATTGCAATCACCTTCAATAGAGATAGAGTTGGCAGTAATATCAAAAACAACCTCAAAAATCCGGCTAATTGGCGTATACAATTTAAGTCGGGCCCCCAATTTATAACTACGACCATGAGGAAAGCCATATATAAATGAAACATCTGAGTTGTCTCGATAAAATGGACGCTCTCCTATTTTAACAAGCTCATAAAATACACTAGACGAAATGGAACCACGCTCATTTGAAGAAACCATAACATCACAAGCTTGCGACGCCTCCCAGATAGTATCGTTATAAACAGCCGATCGATCACTCAAACCATAATGCGCTACAACTTGATTATTTTTTATCGCAGCCACCGAGTGTGGTTCATTATGCCTAGGGTATTTCCAGTGCCAAAACTCATTAGAAATTTCATGCCCAAATACTTCTTTAAAAAGCGAAACACATCCACTGGTTAAAGTACGTGCTTGCAACATTTGATAACCAAGCTTAATTTCTTGCCCTTCAAAACGAAAAGCTATGGAATCTACCACCTTGTTAATAGAGGAGATTCTTTTAAAATTGAAAGCAATCGCAATTGAATTAATATCTAAAAATGATGCTCTCCCGCTTATACGGAGTATGAATTCTCCTTGCTTAAATAATCGAGATGCAGCCAACATAAAGATATCGACAATAGATATCTG
>JAGPVI010000190.1 GCA_018067115.1 Bizionia sp.
TCCATTGTTTTATTTAATATTCCAGCATTAAAGAATAGAATTAATAGAAGACGAGCGGCACATATTCAATAAAATACTTTTAGTTGTATTTTAATCACACTACTAAGTATTACCATAAATTATAATAAGGTGTAGAAATGATTGTTTCTATGAGAATCTTTAAGCAATATAGACGTCAAGGTTCTTGTTGTTCCTAAGGTTAGCTTCTTTGATGCAAACGTAGAATACCAAATATATAATTTATAATGTAATACAACTGTTAATCATGGCGGTGATTATAATGCAATAAGTCATTTAAATAAAAAACCAAAGATAATTAAGGTTAGTTATTTATTAAACACATCAGAACCCTTCAAAGACGCCCAAACCAAACAGTGCGAAATCGTATTTCACAGGATCGTTTGGATCTAATAGACGCAAGGCATCGTCTAATTCTTTTAAAGCTTTTCCGTCGTTTTGTTTCCGTTTTAGTAAGCCAAGTTTACGTGCTACATTTCCAGAATGCACATCTAATGGGCAGGATAATTTACTAGGTGAAATGTGCTTCCATATCCCAAAATCAACTCCAGTATTATCGGTTCTTACCATCCAGCGTAAAAACATATTGATCCGTTTTGCTGCCGAATTTTTTAAGGGGTCACTAATATGTTTTTGAGTGCGTTGAAGATGGTCTATTTCGAAGAAAACCGTTTTAAAATGATGAATAGAAGCTTGCAACCCCTCTGTATTAGCGTGTTTTGTAAACACAGCTTCCAAGCCATTATGGTTTTTGTAAATATGTTGCAATCCGCTAACAAACGTAGCGAAATCGAAGCCGTTAAAGGTTCTGTGTACAAAAGTCTCGAGTTTTATTAAATCTATTTCTTCGTGATTCATAATAAAATCATAGGGGGAATGATCTAATAATTCCATCATTTTATTAGCATTATTAATAATACTTTTCCGGTTTCCCCAAGCTATAGTTGCGCTTAAAAATCCCGCAATTTCAATATCTTCTTTTAAAGAAAACTGATGTGGAATCTGTATAGGGTCCGAAGTAATAAAACTAGGGTTATTATACAATTCGACTTTTGCGTCTAAAAAGTCTTGGAGTTCAGTTTTAGTCATTTGGTAAAAGTTTAGAATAGAATCCGTCTTTTAAGTTAGAGCTTCGCTGCTGCGGAATAACATTAAAATAGGTTCTAAAATAATCAAATTGTACTTTATTTATAGTAGGTAATGGTCCGTCGCCAGTGCCCCAGAAAAACTCCAATGCTTTAGGTGTGTAAAAGTGAGTGTTTCCTGCTTTAAATTTAGTGAATTCTAAATCGGGATATCTTGTGCTTTTGTGGGGTAAAATAAGATAATCGTTAGAGAACTTGCTTAAATTTAAATGAAATTTATTGTCTGTAAAATGATTTAAATTAAATGAGAGAAATAAAGGAATAGCACTCGCAATGACACTTAACACAACACCAAATTTTAAAAGCTTTTCATTAGAAACAATTAAGGCTATTAAAACACTTAGTAATAATAAGAAAAACATAAAAAAGAAACGGTATTGTGGAGACGTACTTAATAGCCAAAACATCTGTATAAGGCTTAAACCATAAAGAGTTAGCAGTAGTTTTCTGTGCTTAGATTTATATATTACTACCGGGAAAATGAAAAGTAATAAACACATTCCTAAGTTAAATAAACCGTCTAATTTAGGGAGAGTTAGCCAATGTATAAAACGTTCTATATAGGAAGCACTGTTGTAAACTTCCGCAGTCATTAAAAAATCATTGAGGCGTGTTTGCTCTGTGAAAAAAGTTAAAATTTCAATGGGGAATTTCCAATCGACATTTAACATATCAAGGGAGGTTATTGGGTACAAGGGAAAACCAGTAACAATGCTGTTTTTGGTTATAAACAACACGAAAGTAATGGCTGCAATTGTAATAATTTTATAAACGTCACTTTTTAATATCAATGGATCTTGGCGATATTTTATAATAAGAATTACAGGGAATATTACGTAAAGTATGGCTGTAAGTTTAATGTAAATGGCGAAAAAGGAAATAATAAACAGACTTACAACACACAGGTTTTCCTTAGTGTAAAACCCTTTAATAAACTCAGAACTTAGAATAAGGAAACATACGTAAATTCCAATATCTGGTGAGGGCGCACCAATAAATTGAAATAAGAATATATTACCAATTGGAAATAGCCCTATTAATAAATCTGTAAACTGTCGTGTTATAAAATAACGGTTAAGATGAAAAAAAGCATAGCCATTCCCTAAAACCAAGTAAAACCCACTTAAATCATTAAAGTGAGTATAAAGAAAATTAAGATTCGTTGCCGATTGCAAAATATGCCAAGGTGACATCTGACTTAAGAAAAAATGAAGATTAGATAATCCGGGTACTAGACCATAGTAATCTAACCATTTTATCGATTGTATGTAATACGATTCATTGTCGATTAAATAGGGAGCGCTGGCACTTTGTGCGATAGCCAATAGAAAAACGGTAATAAATAAGACTTTAATAAGAGTAGAAAAGGAAATAAACTGTGCTATAAGTTGCTTTATATAAGCTTTGCATTCCGTTTTTAATACGACAATAGAAACAAGAGCGATACTTGCTAAAAGACTTTCAAAAACAATGTCTAAATTACAGAATACCGAAACAATACTTGCTATAATCGTTATAAAAAAACTGCCTAAAAGGGGAGCTATAACCGGTGTAACTATTTTAAGATTCATTATTTTTTTTAAAAGTATACCATAGCTGCTCGTGAGCAGAAAAAGATAAAACCAATAAAAAAGTATTAGTAACATAAAGTATTTCTAAATTAAGAATCTAAAAATAATAGACTAGGTATTATTAATGTTGCATTAAAAAGTGCGTGTAATAAAATGGCATAAACTAGACCTAGTTTTACACGCAAAAAGCCAAGTAAACACCCTAGAATAATTTGTGGAGACACTAAAATAGGAGAGAAGATAAGGATTTTTAATGTGAGTTCGTAATTGAAAATATGTATAAATCCAAAAAGTAATGTTAAGCCATAAAAAGCTATTTTAAAAAAGGATTTGTTTTTACAAAACAAAGTAATCGGACCACGAAAAAGCAGCTCTTCTAATACAGGAGCGACAATGGCGACTAAAAGAAAAATAACAAGTGGTGAGTAGTCTTTAAATAGTTCTGTTGTGGCGTGCTGATCCATACTAAATACACCAAAATTTTCTAGTATACTTATTAAAATGGAAAGAAAAAACGAAATACCAAAAGCTAAAACTAACGTTTTTAAAACGAGTTTTAGTTTTTCGGGAATAGAGAGTTCTAAAGCACCACATTGTGGGTTTTTTAAATAACTGGTAATCGTTTTTAAAAGTGTAGTCATAATTAAACGTCCATGATCTTTCCGTCCACCATTGTTAGTTTTCTATCGGCAAGATTGGCTAATTCTTCATTATGAGTAACGATTACAAAGGTTTGGCCGAATTCATCTCTTAATTTAAAAAATAGATTATGTAAATTTTCGGCACTTTCACTGTCTAAATTCCCTGAAGGCTCATCTGCAAAAATCAATTCCGGATTATTTACTAAAGCGCGGGCAACAGCCACACGTTGTTGTTCTCCTCCAGATAATTCATTGGGCTTATGGTTGTAGCGGTGCGATAACCCTAAGAAGTCTAACAGTTCTTTTGCTTTTTTAATAGCATCGGCTTTGGGTGTTTTTTTTATAAATGCAGGAATACAAACATTTTCTAATGCTGTAAATTCTGGTAATAACTGGTGAAACTGAAAGATGAAACCAATATGTTCATTTCTAAATTTAGCGAGATTCTTTTCAGATAAATCAGGAATAGAAGTGTCGTTAATAATTAAAGAGCCTTTATCTTTTTTAGAAATATGATCTAAAGTACCAAGAATTTGAAGCAGAGTCGTTTTTCCTGCTCCCGAAGCACCAACAATAGAGACCACTTCTCCTTTTTTAATATGTATGTTAACGCCTTTTAAAACGTGCAGATCGTCGTAATATTTGTGTAAATTTTCAGCCTTAATCATAGATAAAATTTAAAGCCTCAAAGTACTACTTTAGCTTAAATTGTACAACTATTAAATGATTTTAGATTTCTTTTTTAAAATGTTCTTAATAGCATTATAATCTATAAAATAAACCATTTTAAAAGAAAAAGTATTCCTCATATTTTCATCAAACAATTTGTCTAAGCTTTCAAAATAATGATCTTGTGAAGCATTCGAAAAATTAAAAATTGAATTACGGTATAGTGCTGTTAATTGACTTCCTGGGGCAAATTGCCAACTATAACTTAAATCTAAATTCCATGAATTAAAATTTATGTCTGGATTGTAGCC
>JAGPVI010000195.1 GCA_018067115.1 Bizionia sp.
GCATACATACGCGTCAATGGTTCTGGTTTATTTTCTAAAAACTATTTAGAAAATGAGTTATTCCGATTTGGTGGTATAAACTCGATACGAGGTTTTGAAGAAAACAGCCTTACCGCCTCTTTATACGCGCTTACCAACACCGAATACCGATACCAACTTAGCAACTCTCTTTATATACACTCTATTATTGATTTCGCTTATTTAGAAAACGAACTTACCAGTCAAAAAGAAAAACTATATGGTTTTGGCTTTGGTTTTGGTCTATTAACGAAAGCTGGTTTACTCAAATTCAACTATGCTAATGGTAAAGGCGAAAATCAAAAATTCAAATTCTCCAATTCAAAAATCCACCTAAGCTTAACAGCTATATTTTAACTGAATATTGGCCATAAAAGTGATGTTTTGAAAAAAAAATCAAAATTTTAACCAATTATTATTGTTTTATTAACTTTTTATTATGATTTTTGGCATAGACTAATTCAAATAAAATATAAAATGAAAACAAAGTTTAGTGGAATTTTAACGCTATTACTGGCGTTTGTTGTGCAATTTACGTTTGCACAAGAAAAAACAATTTCGGGAACAGTTTCTGATGAAAACGGTTTGCCTCTTCCAACGGCAACGGTAATTATTCAAGGAACTACTACTGGGGCATCAACGGATTTTGATGGTAATTATACCATTAATGCAAAACAAGGTGATGTTTTAATTTTTAGTTATGTTGGTTATTCAAACCAAACAAAAACTGTAGGTGCATCTAACAAAATAGATGCTTCTTTACAACCTGACAACACTTTAGATGAAGTTGTTGTAACTGCTCTTGGTATTAAGAGAGAAGAGAAAGCTCTTGGTTACGCATCTCAAAACGTTAAGTCGGAAGATTTAACTACAGTTAGAGATGGTAACATCGTTAACTCTTTAAGTGGTAAAGTAGCTGGTGTAAATGTAACTAGTGCATCTGGAGCTGTAGGAGCAGAAAGTAGAATTGTTATTAGAGGTATTTCTTCTATTAGTGGTGATACACAACCTCTTGTTGTTGTAGATGGTGTAGTACTTGATAATGGTAGCTACGGTAACTCTAGTAATTCTGGAGGACAAAGTACACCTAATGGGTTAGCAGATTTAAATCAAGATGATATTGAGTCTATTAACGTTTTAAAAGGTGGTGCTGCAACTTCTTTATACGGAATGCGTGGAGCTAACGGAGTATTAGTTGTTACAACTAAATCTGGAAAATCTGGATCTGATAAATTAGGAATTGAAATTACTTCAAGTGCTAGTTTTGAAAACCCATTTATTTTACCTGATTACCAAAATTCTTACGGACAAGGTAATAGCGCAAACTACTTTGAGTATGTTGACGGTGTTAACGGTGATGGTGGAATTGATGAAAGTTGGGGACCTGCTTTAGACGCTGGATTAGAATTCATTCAATGGGATTCTGTAGACGGAAAAGCGAAACCTTGGGTTTCTCATCCTGATAACGTAAAAGATTTCTTTGAAACAGGAATTACAACAAATAACAACGTTGCTTTTTCAAAATCTAGCGAGAACATGAATGCTAGATTGTCTTTAGGTTTAACTGACCAACAAGGTATTCTTTACAATACAGATATTAGAAAATACAATATTAGTACTAAAATTAACATGAACTTGTCTGACAAATGGACAGCAGGAGTAAGTGTTAACTACATTAGAACAGAAAGTAATAACTTACCATCTGTAGGTTATGGAGATGCTAATAACCAATTAGGTCAATTAGTATGGTCTGCAAGAAGTGTAGATCTAGCTGCTTTAAAAGATTGGAGAAACTTACCAACGGCTACTGCTGCAGGTACAGATACTGCTACACCAATTAACTGGAATATGGCTTATAACAATAACCCATATTGGTCTTTAGATAATAACACAAATGAGTTTGACAGAGATCGTCTTAATGGAAATGTAAACTTAGGGTACCAATTTAATGATAAGCTTAGTATTAGTGCACAAACTGGTATTGATTACTTCTCAGCTCTAGAAGCTAAAAAACGTGCTTTTGGTACTTATGAAACTCCAAGAGGTTCTTACCAAGAAATCCAACGTAACCGTTACGAAATTAACTCTCAAGCTATTTTAAGTTATAACACGAATATTACTGAAGATTTTAAAACTAGTTTAAACTTTGGTGGTAACATGATGGTAAATAAATCTCATACAACTAACATGAGTGCTGGTGAGTTACAAGTTCCTGGTGTTTATAATATATCTAATACTAGAGATGGTGTAACACCAACGTTACAACAAATACAAACAGATAGACGTATTAACAGTTTATTTGGTTTTGCTCAATTATCATTTAAAGATTATTTATTTGTAGATGTAACAGGTAGAAATGACTGGGCTTCTGTATTACCAGCTGATAACAATAATTTCTTTTACCCTAGTGTAACAGGAAGTGCTATTGTAAGTGATATATTTGATATTAAAGGAGATGTCGTTTCTTACTTAAAACTAAGAGGTGGTTGGTCTAAAGTAGGTAGTGCTGGACCATTAGCACCGTACAGTATTGATCCTAGTTATGCTTTCTCTACTTCTCCTTGGGGTTCTACTCCTGTAGCTTTTTTACCGGGAACATTATGGAATCCAGAAATTGGAAATGAAGATACAACGGAAGTTGAATTTGGTTTAGAAACTAGATTGTTTAATAATAGAATTAATTTAAATGCTACTTATTATGACAAAGAAACTACAGATGTAATTATGTTAAAAGACATCGATCCTTCTTCTGGTTATACTGGTTTTTGGGATAACGTAGCTGATATTACTAATAAAGGTGTTGAATTATCTTTAGGAGCAAAAGTGATACAAAGTGATGATGGTTTTAACTTAGGTTTCAACGTTAACTTTGCTAAAAACGAAAACGAAGCGAACAATATTGATGATGACCCAACAACTAACGACGGTCAAGTTGTACTTGGTGGTTTATGGAATGTGGATATTGTAGCAAAAGAAGGAGAATCTGTTGGAGCAAGTGTTGGTCCTGCATTTGCAAGAGATGATGCTGGTAATATTATTTATAGAAATGGTTTACCTACAGTAGCTGCTTCAACTAAAGTATTAGGGAATATTAACCCTGATTGGACTGGTGGTTTAGGTATCAACATGTCTTACAAAAACTTACGTTTATCTACTTTATTTGATGTGAAGAAAGGTGGAGAAATTTATTCTCAAACAAACTCTTGGGGTAAATTAGCTGGTGTTCTTGAAGAAACTCTTCAAGGTCGTGAGCCTGGAATTGTAGGTCAAGGTGTTATGAACATTGGTACGGATGACAACCCTAACTATGTTCCAAATACTGTGGTAACTAATGCACAAAGTTTTTATAGTACTTCTTATTCTCAAAACGTAGCAGAATCTTCTGTATATGATGCATCCTTTGTAAAATGGAGAGAATTAGCAATAACATATACTATTCCTAAAACTTTATTTAAAAACACTGGAATTGATAATATTTCTTTTGGTGCTACAGTTAGAAATTTAGCAGTACTTTATAAAAAAGTACCACATATTGATCCAGAATCTGCTTTTAGTAGTGGAACAGGTCAACAAGGTCTTGAGTACGCGCAAATACCTTCTACAAGAAGTATTGGATTCAATTTAAATCTTAAATTCTAAAAAAAAAAAGAAAATGAAAAAAATAAAATATTTACTAGCACTAGTAATTTTAGGCCAAGCCCTAACATTTACAAGTTGCGACGGTGATTTCGAAGAAACAAACACCGACCCTAACAATCCAGTTACAGTTCCCGCAGAGTTGCTTTTATCTGGTATGATTAGAAGTACTGCCAATACTACACAAAGCTACTTTTTAGCAGGTGAAGCAGGTTCTAATTGGGTACAACATTTAGCGAAGCCTGTTTATAACACGAATGAACTATATATTCCTAGACAAGGCTCTATTGAAAATGTATGGACTGTAATGTATTCTCAAGTAATTAAGGATGCTAACACAATGCAAGAATTAGCATTAAGTGAAGGAAATAGTAACCTGCAAGGTGTAGCTTTAGTAATG
>JAGPVI010000304.1 GCA_018067115.1 Bizionia sp.
ACTTTATATTGAAAAAAGTGCTTCAAGAAAAAACAAGCTAATGGCTTTTAATGAAGAGAAGCATAAATCTACGTTAGCACAAACTTTATTAGCAATGCCTATAGGGACTACTAAAACGGTACCTTCTCAGTTTAGTAAAACGGTCTATAAAATCATTGAAAAATCTAACGATCCACATTATAGAATTAGTTATATTTATTTTGATGAAAGTAAAGTAGATATTAATGCTATTTACGAAATGCGTAAAACTATTTTATTCAAATTCGAAAACGGAGTCCCGTTCGAAGATTTAGCGCATCGCTATTCTATGGATGATAACGCGAAACGTGGTGGCGACTCTGGTTGGTTTAAGGATAATGAAATGCCTATAGAAATAGAAAATGAAGCGGCAAACTTACAACATAGTGTTGGCGATATTTATACAGTTGCGGTAGAAAGTGACCGCGGCTATTATATTATATTAAAAACACACCGTATTAAAACAATTAAAGAAGTTTACGTTTTAAAAATTGAAGAAAGTATATAATGCAATTATTCTATAATCCAGACCTTACCGAAGACACAGAGCATTTTCTTTTTCCTAAAGAAGAGAGCAAACATATTGTAAAAGTTTTACGCAAGGAAACTGGAGATATAATGCATATAACCAATGGGAAAGGGTGGCTTTTTACGGCAGAAATTACGATTCCAAACCTTAAAAGTTGTGAAGCTGTCATTGTTGCTAAAGAGCTGAAAGCTAAACCCCGTTATAATTTACATTTGGCGGTAGCACCAACAAAAATGAACGATCGCTACGAGTGGTTTTTAGAAAAAGCTACCGAAATAGGCATACAAAGCATTACGCCTATTATTTGCGACCATAGCGAGCGTAAAGTGATTAAAGCAGAGCGTTTTGAGAAAATTTTACAGTCGGCAATGAAACAGTCTTTACACTGCTACTTACCGACTTTAAACCCTGCCGAAACCTTTAAATCGTTTGTAGACAAAAAGCATAACGGCTCATTGTTTATTGCGCATTGTGAGGAAACGGATAAAAAATCTTTAAAAACTGAAATTAAGCCCACTTCCGATACTACTATTTTAATTGGACCTGAAGGTGATTTTAGCACTCAGGAAATTAAATTGGCAATAGAAAACGGGTTTATGCCTGTTGCCTTAGGAAACACAAGATTACGAACCGAAACCGCTGCAATAGTAGCCTGCCATTCGGTAGCATATAGTAACGAATTATGAGAAATAGCACGTTAAAATCTTATTCTATTATAGCTCTAACGAGTTTTACATTGCTGTTTTTTACAGCAAGTTGGGCGCAAGACATAGCAGTGTTAAAATATAAAGGTGGTGGCGATTGGTATAGCAACCCTACATCGTTACCCAATTTAATTACGTTTTGTAATGCTAATATAGGAACTAAAATAACGCGTAAGCCAGAAGTTGTAGAAACAGGAAGTACAGACATTTTTCAATATCCGTTTTTACATATGACTGGGCACGGTAATGTCTTTTTTAGTGATGAAGACGCTCTAAACCTAAAAAACTATTTAATTTCTGGTGGGTTTTTACATATTGATGATAATTTTGGAATGGAACCTTACATCACCCAAGAGTTAAAAAAAGTGTTTCCAAACCAAGATTTAATTGAACTTCCGGCGAGTCACCCTATTTTTAATACAGCCTTTAGTTTCCCTGAAGGGTTACCAAAAATTCACGAACACGACGGTAAGCGACCACTAGCTTTTGGGCTATTCCATAACTCACGATTGGTATTATTATTTACATACGAATCAGATTTAGGGAATGGTTGGGAGAGTCCAGAGGTACATAACGATCCAGAATCGGTGCGACAAAAAGCATTAAAAATGGGCGCTAATATTATAAAATACGTCTTCGAAAATTAAACTTAATTCATTTTAATTCCTTTTAACTAGTGCAACTTAATCACGATACTACCCATTTTAAGTCTAAAACATTTCCTATCACTATTGTATGCGAGAATGTAACCAATGCTCCAAATATTGGTAGTTTGTTTAGAATGGCAGATGCTTTTGGGGTTGAAGAACTAATTTTTTGTGGTGCACATATTCCTTTAGGTCGTAAAATGATGAAAACCTCTCGAGCAACAGAAAAAGTGGTGAACTTTAAAGTTTGCGACAATGCTTCGGAAGTTGTTAATCGATTAAAAGCTGAAAATTATTGTATTGTTTCATTAGAAATAACTAGTGGTAGCACTGCCATTCAAGACTTTCAGTTTCCTAAAAATCAACCTATAGCTCTCATTATTGGTGATGAAAATTTTGGAGTTTCGGAAGAGAATTTAAAAGAAAGTTATGCCACCGTTCATATTAATATGTTTGGTCAAAACAGTAGTATGAATGTTGTACAGGCTACTAATATTGCTCTCTACGAAATAACTAAACAATTATTATAAGTGCCTTTTTTTTTATACTTTAAAAAAGTCTAACGCAATCTGTATATTTACAAAATGAATTCGAAAACGATCTCTAACGGTATTCTCAGAGCACTAGCTGTAATTGCCGGTGTAATTATTGCACTTTGGTTTATTTATAAAATACAAGCTGTTATAGTATACGTTGGTATAGCTGGAGTTATCTCGCTATTAGGCCGCCCTATTGTTAAGCTATTAAGAGACCGCTTTAAGTTTCATAATATGTTAGCGGTTATTATTACAATGCTGCTTTTTTTTGCTACAATGGTAGGATTAGTGAGCTTGTTTATTCCTTTAATTATGGAGCAAGGTCATAATTTATCACTTTTAGACATTAACGCCCTTCAAAGTAATGTTGAAAGATTATACTTGGAAGTGATTAACCATTTTGGCCTTAATACAGAAGATGTGGCAGCGTCTTTAAAAGAGTCTACATTAATGTCTAAGCTTAATTTTAGTGCGATTCCCGATTTTTTAAATTCTATTATAACAGGATTTGGGAGTTTTAGTTTAGGTCTATTTTCGGTGCTTTTTATCTCATTCTTCTTTTTAAAGGACAGTAAAATGTTTACTAGCAACCTTATAATGTTATTTCCTAAATCTCAAGAAGGACGCTTAAAAAAATCATTCTCTGAAATTAACGATTTACTATCTCGTTATTTTGGAGGCTTACTTCTACAACTTATTATATTGTTTACCATCTATTCTATTGTTCTTTTAATATTTGGAATAGACAACGCAGTGGTTATTGCTTCTCTATGTGCTTTATTAAACGTTATTCCTTATGTGGGACCAATTATCAGTGCTTTTTTAATTGTGCTTTTAACGATGTCTAGTAACGTGGGACAAGATTTTAGTGAGGTTATTTTACCTAAAACTATTTATGTAATGATTGGTTTTATAATTGCACAGCTGGTCGATAATTTTTTCAGTCAGCCTTTTATATTTTCAAAAAGTGTAAAATCACATCCCTTAGAGATTTTTATTGTTATTATTATCGCTGGACTGCTTTCTGGGGTGGTTGGATTAATTGTGGCAATTCCGGTTTATACGGCTCTAAAAGTAGTTGCAAAAGAATTTTTATCGGAATATAGAATTGTTAAACGACTAACTAGAGGCTTATAGTGTTACTTTGAATAAATTGATATTAAATACTGCAAATCAAGAGTTTATAGATAAAAATATAAATTCTGATATCACGTCTTTACTTTTAAAAGAAGCTAAAAATACTTCCTTTGAAATTAAGGAACTTATAGAACAAATTGAAGCTAAAAAAAGAGCAGAAAAGAAATTACCAACTTGGTTTTCTGCTAAAAACATTTACTATCCTAACAAATTAAATATAGAGCAAACCTCGTCTGAGGCAACCGCTCTATTTAAATCTAATGTGTTATCTGGCGACTCCTTAATTGACCTCACCGGTGGTTTTGGTGTGGATTGTTATTACTTTTCCAAACGTTTTAAAAGCGTTACGCATTGTGAAATTAATAGTAACTTATCAGATATTGTAAAGCATAATTTTGATGTGCTCTCAGTATATAATATACACTGCGAACAGACAAACGGTATTGCTTATTTAAAAAATAATAAAGCACACTATAGTGCTATTTATGTCGATCCTTCGCGTCGTCACGACAGTAAAGGAAAAGTCTTTATGTTAAGTGACTGCTTGCCAAACATACCAGAGTATTTACCACTACTTTTCGAGCGCACCGAGACCATACTAATAAAAACCTCTCCTTTGTTGGATTTAAGCATT
>JAGPVI010000199.1 GCA_018067115.1 Bizionia sp.
AGGAATCTGTAAAACAAAAAATTATAAATAACCTTCCTGGAACTGTTGATTTTTGTCCATTAATTTTTAAAACTAAAAAACTAGAGAACCATATTAATGCTAATGTTTTTGGTGAAAATAACACATTTTTAAAAAGTATTCATAAGGATATAATACAACGTGCTTCATCATTTTTATTATTAAAAGACTCTAAAGCGTCTTTTACTATAGAAGGTGAAAACCCTGGGAATAATAGAGCTACGCGATGGGGAAAAGCAATTGGGCAAGCAGGGGATAAGCCACTAAGTATTGCCGAATTAGAGCGTTTACAACAGATTGTTATAGAAAACGCAAGATTTCTAAAATTAGGATTGAGAGATCAAGGTGGTTTTGTTGGTGAACATGATAGGAGTAACGGTGCTCCAATTCCAGAGCACATATCTGCAAAGCCAACCGATATAGAACAATTGCTAAATGGATTAATAGAAACTAATACAGTATTGCAAGGCGAAGACTACGACGCTGTTCTAGCTGCTGCATCCATAGCATTCGGTTTTGTATTTATACATCCTTTTGTAGATGGTAACGGACGATTACATCGTTATTTAATCCATCATGTATTGGCGAAAAAACAGTTTACACAACAAGGTGTTATTTTTCCAGTTTCCGCATCTATTTTAGATAAAATATCAGACTATAAAGCCGTTCTAGAATCGTATTCTTATCCGTTATTAGACCATATAGAGTGGCTAGAAACCGAAAATCACAATGTAGAGGTTACTAATACTACTATCGATTTTTATCGTTATTTTGATGCTACAAAGCAAGCGGAGTATTTATATGATTGTGTAGAAGATACTTTAGTAAGAGTTATACCAGAAGAGGTTAATTATCTACAAAAATATGACGAATTTAAAAGATATTTAGATCATCATTTTGAAATGCCTGATAAAATGGTGGCTACGCTCGTTCGGTTTTTAGAGCAAAATGATGGTGTACTATCTAATAGAGCCTCGAAAAAAGAGTTTTCAGCATTAAAAGAGATCGAAATTAAAGAGATCGAAGTAAATTACAATGCTATTTTTAACCACCCTGAAGCATAAATTGAAATCGATAAAAAAAGTATTCAGTTCAACATTTATTTTAAGATGTCACTCTAAATGGCGATAGAATAAAAAGAGTAGATAGTTAAAAAGAGACTTAAAATAAGTCATTACGGTTTTCCGTAATCTCAATAACTTCTAATCCTATACATTTACTGTTCGAAATTTATTAATCAATATTTATTTGGGGTACTCTTTTTTAGGGAGTGATCAAATGGGTAGTAGAATAGGAATAAAGATGAGAATAAGCTGAAAAACCGATTTATAGAGCAGTCTAAAACTAACCTAATATAGTGTATTTAAAATAGTTTTGCATTTACGATTTTTTACAATAAAAATGAAAAAGTAAGTTCTATATTGGATGCGCTATTAGTTAATTGTCTTCTTAAACTTATTTTGTGTTATACTAAAACATTACTGGTAGCAATTTTTAAAGTTAATAATGATTTAACTGCTTTCAAAAATGAACATCTTTAGTTCATTAGTTAATTTATAAAAATATTATGTGTTAATGAATATAAAAAGAGTTCTTATTGCAACGATGATTTTTGTCTCAACTTTAAGCTTTGGTCAAAATTTTAAAAGTGAAAAACGGATTTATTTGTTAGACATCACTAAATCTATGTGGGGTTCGGATGGAGGTGATGATGTGTATGAAGAAGTGAAAAATGCACTTTACAAAGGCATACATGAAATAAAAGATCCGGAAACTATTGTCACGATAATTCCTTTTCAGGCGACTCATACATATGAAGTTTTAGATTCTTGGACATTTAAATCTGGAGATACTGAAAAACTTACTGATATAAAAAAAATTATTGATTCCTATTCCTTAGATTCAGTCCCTGGTGGTTATACAGATATATATTCTGCTTTAGAAATAGCCAAGAAACATATAGCTGATGATAAAATTAATTATATTTTTTTGTTAACAGATGGAGAGCAATCACCAGTTCCCAGTTCTTATAATAAAGTTAATAGAATTGATTTTGATGAAGCTAATCTTATAGAATCTCTTTCTGGTTGGTGTAATTATTCAGCGAATACAGATACTCATCTCTTTTACGTAATGCTTACAAAAGCAGCGGATATTAAGGAGATTGCCAATGTTATTGAGAAAGAATGTAACGCTTATGTCGTGAAAGGGACAAATGTCAATATCACTTTCATTCAGCCTTACTCTAAGCACGTTAAGATTAATTTGAACGATGAGCCCAGTAAGCTAGATATCAAACTGAGTGCTAATAATTGGAGTTATTTAGATAAAGATGATTTTATTTTAGATTTAGAACTTGAAAACAATGATTTATTTGAGTTATCAGATAAAAGTGTAAAGATTGAAAATCAAAAAATAGTAATCAATCTCAAAAGGAAAAATAATACATCTTTTAAGGACTTAAAAAAAAATAGCCCTGAAGAATCTACTGTACGATTAATTTTATCTACACTTAAAGATGTTAAAATCTTAAATCCAGAGATTAGTATTATCATTAGAAATAAACAAGAAAGAAAATTAACACTTGAATTTACCGATGAAGAATAAAGCGTTTGTATTATTTGTTTTAAGTATTGCTCTCTTTGTAATTAGTTGTAAAGAGGAAGAAGATTACACAGGGCCTACAACCGATTTTGGAACTTCAGAATATTTTAGTGATTTTTTATTTAGTAAAAGCGATACAGTTCCCTTAACAAAAACATTAAAATATAATTTTAACGATTATGCTTTACATAAAGAATCTTTTATAAAAATAAAGCTAGAAGTTGCCTCTAAAAAGAAAGGATCGGATAAGAATATTCAATTTTATATTAACAACCAACAAGTAATAGATAATGAGTTTATATTAAATAGTAAAGAATCAAGAAGTGGAGATTTACTATTAGGGCTCGAATTTCTACCAGGTTATCCGGAAGGATTTACTTATGGATATTTTTCTGTTTCAAATCATAGTTTAGATGTCGTAAATAATAATGATCTAAATGCTTCAACGGAGAATAGAATATTTAAATGGGAGGCTAATTACAAAGTAATTATGAATCCTATTAAAAAGATGTTAATGTGGACGGGATTTATATTAATTGTGCTTTCATTAATTTGGTTTTTAATTATTAGAAATCGATTACATCCTAAATTTAAGAAAGGAAGACTACAGATTTTAAAGCCATATTTTGGTGGCGTTTCATTTAATAAAAACACAAAACTAATTGTGTTTACAAATAGCCCTAAAAAACAAAAATTACTGAGTAAAGTTTTCACAGGTACTATTTTATATGAAGTAAACAGTGTTTACAAACAAGACATCATATTAAGACCTGGCAGAAAAGATAAAATTAAAATTAAATTACCTGTGGGTGCTCAATTGAGCCCATCTGTAATCAACTTAGAGAAATTTAATAGTTACACTATTACATTAAATAATGAAGTAATTCAAATTCAATATTCATAAAATATAATATTATGGCAAAATTAAAGAGAAGTCTATTCATAGGTTTGGGTGGTACTGGATTAAAATCAATTTTACAT
>JAGPVI010000202.1 GCA_018067115.1 Bizionia sp.
CAAATGATTTTTGATGCCGCTTGGGGAGAACTCGATTTTATGTTAATCGATTTACCACCGGGAACCGGAGACATTCACCTAAGTATTATGCAATCGTTACCAATTACAGGTGCTGTTGTAGTAAGTACACCTCAAAATGTAGCCTTGGCCGATGCTAAAAAAGGAGTCGCAATGTTTCAACAAGACAGTATTAACGTACCTGTTCTAGGGATTATAGAAAATATGGCCTATTTTACACCTGCAGAATTGCCAGATAATAAGTACTATATTTTCGGAAAAGAAGGAGCGAAACATCTTGCAGAAGATCTTGGTGTCCCACTTTTAGGAGAGCTACCACTAGTGCAAAGTATTCGCGAAGCGGGAGATGTGGGGAGACCAGCAGCAATGCAAACCGGGACACCTTTAGAAGCCGCTTTCGAAACTATTACAAAAAATGTGGTTCAGGAAGTTGTAAATCGTAATACAGATTTACCACCAACCGAAGCTATTAAAATAACAACAATGGCTGGTTGTTCAGCAGTTAAAAAATAAACGATGACCACAGAAGAAATCAGACTTAATGTAGAAAAAGCACTCGAAGAAATTCGCCCATTCCTACAAAGCGACGGCGGCGATATTTCGCTGCTTTCTATCGAAGACGACAAGATTGTAAGAGTGCAACTAGAAGGCGCTTGCGTTGGGTGTAGTGTAAATCAAATGACTTTAAAGTCTGGTGTAGAAATGACTATTAAAAAATACGTGCCACAAATCGAGCAGGTTATAAATATAGAAAATTAGGGCGTGACCACAAGGGTCAGGCTTTTTACTATATCTTTTTTACGACACCGTAAAAAAGGATGCCGTTTCAATCCTTCACGCAACTGATAATTGTCATCAAAAAACACAAGTTAAACTAAGAACTTTGCTAGAGTAAAGCAAAGATAAAAATAGAGAGTCTCTATTTATAGACACGATATATGATAAAAACAGACATACTAATAATTGGTGCAGGACCAACAGGATTGTTTGCCGTTTTCGAAGCGGGATTATTAAAATTAAAATGCCATTTAATTGACGCCTTGCCGCAACCTGGCGGACAATGCTCTGAGCTGTACCCCAAAAAGCCTATTTACGATATTCCTGGTTTTCCAGAAATTTTAGCCGATGACCTTACTAAAAACCTTTTAGAACAGTGTAAGCAGTTCGAACCTGGTTTTACATTAGGTGAACGTGCCGATACTCTAGAAAAGCAAGAAGATGGTACATTTATCGTCACCACAAATAAAGGAACAAAACACCACGCTCCAATTGTTGCTATTGCCGGAGGATTAGGGAGTTTCGAACCTAGAAAGCCACTTATTCATAACCTTGTAAGTTTTGAAGATAAAGGCGTGGAGTATATTATTAAAGAACCAGAATTTTATCGCGATAAAAAAGTGGTGATTGCTGGGGGAGGAGATTCTGCTTTAGATTGGAGTATCTATTTAAGTAATATCGCTTCAGAGGTGACTTTAATTCACCGAAGAAATGAGTTTCGTGGCGCTTTAGATTCAGTAGATAAAGTGCAAGAATTAAAAGATGCCGGTAAAATAAATCTTATAACACCTGCAGAAGTTGTTGGTCTTGTCGGACATCACGAATTAAAAGCCGTAGTAGTATCTCAATCGGCACATATAAATAAAGAGTACGAAGTAGAATGCGATCATTTTATTCCTTTGTTCGGGTTGTCTCCAAAATTAGGACCTTTAGGAAACTGGGGACTTGAGATTGAAAAGAACGCGATTAAAGTAAATAATGCGCTAGATTACCAAACCAATATTCCAGGGGTGTTCGCTATTGGAGATGTGAATACGTACCCAGGAAAACTGAAACTAATTTTATGTGGTTTCCATGAAGCAACACTAATGTGTCAAGCAGCATATCAAATTATAAACCCAGGAAAACGTTATGTTTTAAAATATACAACGGTGAGTGGTGTAGATGGTTTTGATGGTTCTCGAAAAGAAGCCCCTAAAGCAGTAGTAAAAAAAATAGAATAAACTGGAGCAGTACTGTGCTGCAGACTTAGTTTATAATAGAAAAATGTGACACTTAAAAAGAGGTCCACTGTCGTGGAGACTAAAGATGGAACAAGACGTAAAAGTTACGATTATAGATAGAGAAGGAGTTTCGCATACTATTGAAGCTCCTACAGATATGGCTATGAACTTAATGGAGATAGTGCGTTTGTACGAGCTAGCTCCCGAAGGTACTATTGGTATCTGTGGTGGTATGGCAATGTGTGCTTCTTGCCAATGTTATGTGCTAAGTGATACAGAACTTCCAGAAATGCAAGAGGATGAAGACGCTATGCTCGCAGAAGCATTTTACGTAAAAAACAATAGCCGTTTGGGGTGTCAAATACAAATGACACCAGAAATGGAAGGGTTAAAAGTAGAGCTTGCGCCAGAAAGTTAATAATGTAGTTCAGGAAATGAATTGTAATTAGTGGTATCATTCATGGGGAGCTAGAGACTATAGTTTTAGAACGCGCTGCAAATTCACCATTATCATAAAGAAGTTGTTTACGCTGTAATATATTCCGATAACTTTATTGGCCCCTCTAAAAGCACACGAACAATTTGTAACGTACCATCTTCTTTGGTGGCAATCTGCCATTTAATTAAAGAAATAGCACCATTCTCAATTTCCATACCTGTTATGCTTCTTGGGTGTACACAGCTACCATCATTAAAAAAAGCAATATCTCCGGGACTCGGAAAACGTGGGCGGTGTGTGTGGCCTACAATAGTTACCATATTTTTGTTATCGGTGATCCATTTTTTTATCCGTCGTTCAATTTTAATAAGTTCGGTATAGTTTTTTGCTGGCGATGTGGGATCGGCAATACCCATGACGTTTAATGGTTTCCAAAGCACTCGCACCAAAAACCGACTCCATTTCCAAAAGGTGAAGTTCCACCAATCGGCTTGATGACCGTGTGTTAAAAATACCTCTTGCTGTGTTTCGGCATGCACTAATTTTATACCCTCGTGATAGGTAATTCCAGGAAATAAAGGTTTTTCTTCTCCTGTCTTGGCATCAAAATAGGTAGAGAGATTTTTTTTTACATATTCGGGATCTTGGTATACCATATCGTGATTTCCCCAAATAAGATGCAATCGGTTTTCTACATAAAATAAACGCATTAATTGGTAGATGTTCTCGTGCGCTTCAAAAATAGGTTTAAACGAAATGTTTTCCCATAGTTCATCGCCATCACCCAATTCGCAATAGCTAAAACCTTCGGCAAAATACTGTTTTAGGGCGTGAAAATATATGTTTCTATTATTTGCAAAATCATCTGCGAAACTATTATCACCACGGTGACAGTCGCTAAATAACACAAATTTAGAGTCGTTATTAAACGGTATCACCTTTGCGTTTTTAAACGCGCGATCTAATCTTTTTTTAGACGAAAACATACAAGATAATTAAGGAAGGTAATG
>JAGPVI010000305.1 GCA_018067115.1 Bizionia sp.
AATACTTTATAAAAACTTAATGGTGTTACCGCAAAATTAAAAACAAAACTTTAATTTTGTGGTCAGGCTTTCGCAACTCGCTTTCATTTTTTTTAGCTAAAAAATAAAGAGCTCAAACATATTGCTTAATCCCTAACGCAGCGATTTAGGTAAATAAGCTATAATCGTAACAAACTAAAAATGGCAGATACAATGGCTTGGTTTAAAAGAAAAGAAAAAGGAATACATACAACTACCGAAGAGAAAAAAGACATTCCAAAAGGATTGTGGTACAAATCTCCAACCGGTAAGATAGTAGACTCTAAAGAATTAGAGAAAAACTTCTATGTAAGTCCAGAAGACGGCTACCACGTAAGAATTGGAAGTAAAGAATACTTCGAAATTTTATTCGACGATAATAAATTTAAAGAATTAGATAAAGACTTGTCTTCTAAAGATCCTTTAAAATTCGAAGACACTAAAAAATATCCAGACCGTTTAAAAGCAGCACAAGCAAAAACAAACTTAACCGATGCCGTACGTACAGCCGTAGGAAAATCTAAAGGAAAAGAAATGGTTATTGCCTGTATGGATTTCGCTTTTATTGGCGGCTCTATGGGAAGTGTTGTTGGAGAAAAAATTGCTCGCGCTGGAGATTACGCGCTAAAACACAAGCTTCCTTTTATGATTATTTCAAAATCTGGAGGTGCAAGAATGATGGAAGCAGCATTGTCTTTAATGCAATTAGCTAAAACATCTGTAAAATTAGCACAATTAGCAGACGCTGGAATTCCTTACATTTCATTATGTACAGACCCAACTACAGGAGGTACAACAGCATCTTTCGCAATGCTAGGCGATATTAATATTAGTGAGCCTGGTGCTTTAATTGGTTTTGCAGGTCCTCGAATTGTAAGAGACACTACAGGAAAAGAATTACCAGAAGGTTTCCAAACTGCAGAGTTTTTATTAGAACACGGGTTCTTAGATTTCATTACGCACAGAAAATTATTAAAAAATAAAGTAAATCAATACATAGATTTAATTACTAATCAGCCAATGCGCGATTAAATAATTAAATTACACCCTTTAAATGGCATACGTTTTATTAAGCGTATGCCATTTTTTTTTGTTTTTACGGTTTTTGCCGTAATACAAAACTACTTTAAACAGCGCTAATAGATTAAATGCAAATAAATTCGATAAAAAGCAGTCGGATTTGATTTTTTTTTTTTAGTTTCGAGTTGTCAGAAAATTCAATCAAATTATTTTGGAGTCATTTTTTTGAGGATTCTGATAATTAAAACGCCAAATTACGAGTACTCAATTTTAACTATTTGGTTTTTTAAACGACTTCTCAAATCTATTAATCAACTTATTATGATATTTTGATGCTGATATTGCAGACGTAGAAAATGCAATTTGCAACTAAAAGTTAATTATTTAATCTAACATATACAGCTTGTTATTTAACAAGCTGTATTTTTATTCTTTCATTATGAAAAATATATTTTTAATAACGGTATTAATATTAACAAGTTTAAATACGCTTAGTCAAGAAAAGGGTATTGTGTATTATGGGCATATAGAAAGTAAAGGTTTAAAAGCAGCTATTGGTCCAGATTTTAACGCCTACCTTGTATTTAATAACACTGCCTCTTATTATGTTACGAAAAACGATTCTTTAGATAAGGGTAGAGAGTTTAAAACACGATACAGTAGTGAAGACGGTATGAGTGTTCGCTCATATTTAGGACAACTTACCACACAATATGGTAACCAAGTGTATAACAATAGAAAAAAAGATAGCATTTACTGGAATCAATGGATAGATTTTTATGTTGCAGAAAAAACACCAAAAATAAATTGGCAATTAAAAAACAAGACCAAACAAATAGGAAAGTTTACAGTGCATGAAGCCGTAGCAAATTACAGAGGCCGTAGTTACACTGCTTGGTATGCTCTAGACATACCACTACCCTATGGCCCTTGGAAACTACAAGGTTTACCAGGTTTAATTTTAGAGGCTTATGATGCCGATAAAGAAATGTATTTTTATTTTAAAAGCATAGAATACCCAACCACTAACATCGCCAATATTACGCAACTAAAGCGACCAAAAGACCACCCAAATACTTGGCATTCTCTACAAGGCTTTAAAGATAGACTTGATGATATTTACGAGAAAATGAAAATAAACTCCATACTTATTGCAGAAAAATATAATGCAGAAGTTCCAGAACAAAAAATTAAAAGCGAAGCGTTTATTGAATCCTTTTAATTGTTGGGCTACACCCATTTTATGAAACTAATTTTAGGAATTACTTTTTTTATTCTATCATCCTTTTTCGCATTAGCACAAACTAAAATTAGTGGCTTTGTACTAGACAGCGATAACAACGCCATAGAAAATGCAAGTGTTGTTGTTTACGATTCAAACAACAATACAGTGGCTTATGCCTTAACAAAAACTAATGGTGCATATGTTTTAGAAACGGAGTCCAATTTTAAAAACCATATTATAGTGTCTGCTCAAAGTTTTGGGTATGAAAAAAAAATAGATACGCTTAAACTTACACCTAACGTAAAAGAGCATACGTTTTCCTTTGCTTTAAAAGTTAAAGTAGAGGCCTTAAGTGAAGTGGTTTTAAATCCTTCAGAAAAAATAAAAAAAGAAGGCAATACAACGACATACAAAGTAAAAGCATTTAATAGCGGAACAGAACAAACCATAGAAGATGTTTTAAAACGATTACCTGGCATTGAAGTTTTAAAAAACGGAACTATTAAAGCGCATGGTAAATTTATTGACAAACTACTAATTGAAGGCGAAGATATGTTTGATAAAAACTATACTATTCTTTCAAAAAACCTGGATGCAAAGGTTTTAGATGCTGTAGAAATATTAGATGAATTTGAAGATAATCCTATTTTAGCAAAAGTGATTACTTCAGAAAAAGTGGCTGTAAATTTAGTTCTAAAAGAAGGCTATAAAAACATTTGGTTTGGTAATGCTTCACTTGGTTTAGGTACTAAAGACAGAGTTAAACTAGCTTCTAACATAGGATTGATTCGTAAAAAAATTAAATTTTTCAACTTCAATAATTACAATAATCTTGGCACAAAAGCTTCAGACCAATTAGAAGAAGCCTCCTCTTCTTCGGGTAACAACACCTCATTTAGAGAACAGAAAATAGAATCTAACGCCAATCCTATATATACAATAGCAAATACGGAGAGTTCCGTTTTTAAAGAAGGGCAAAGCACATTTAATAACGCTTTTATTAATGCGTTAAGTTTTGTTACCAGCGTAACGCCAAACTTAAAGCTTCGAGGAACAGCCTATTATTCTAACGATAATGAAGACCAGCTATTCTCATCTAAAACAACCTTTAACACCAATGAGCCGCCAATAGTTTATACGGAGAGTAGTGATAAAAAACGCAACAATGAGGTTGCAGGAGGAGAAATAGAGTTAAAATATGCCGGTAGCGAAAAATCATATTTTAAAAATGTTTTAGTGTATAACAACAAACCCGAAACAACCACTAAGCGTTTATTATTTAATGATAACGCTATTATTGAAAACCTGGAAATGAAAAACCAGTCGGTTAATAACCATTTAAATCACAGTTATTTATTAGGTTATAAAAAAGCGCTGCACTCTTATTTTTATTTCGGACAGAATACAATTAAGCAACAAGCACATATTAAATCGCAGGTGCTGAACAACATATTCTCTCAACCAGACACCACAACTATTAGTAACATCTCTAAAGATATAAACTCAATATTAGGCGGTAAATCTACTATATTTATTCGTTTTGGTGACTTTGAAAGTCATTTGGAAGTGGGTTATGAATCTGTAACCGAAAAAAGAGAAAACCAGTTTCTTTTACAAGACTCAGAAAACTATACAGCAATCGACAGCTTACAGAATACAACTAATTTTAAACAACACACCCTGCAGTTTAAATCCAATTTAAATTATGCACTCTCAAAACATATA
>JAGPVI010000220.1 GCA_018067115.1 Bizionia sp.
AAACCACATTTACCAAAATACGCCGTTAAACTTAAAGACATTAATGACATTAGATATATCGTTATTAATAATGAAAATCAAAGAACTAGAGTCTTAAATGTTTTGAATAAAAAATTCGGAACTGATAAAGTTATCGAATCTATACTTAACGGGAAGTTAATGATAATAAATGACAGATTAATTCATAATGACTTTTAATCACCAGCTGCCAACAACGTATATAATCCATTGCTAGTACTAGCCTACTTACGAAAATCCTCGCGGATTTTCTATTCGGTTTTTATTTGCTAAATTACGTGCTAAACCACGCAACGTATCATATACAAAACAGTTATGTGCAAGCTGAAAAAAATCGTCCGTGAGAAAAATAGAGGATAATGAAATATTAATCAAAGAGCATAAGAATGCTTGGAAAAATGGAATCCTAAATTTTGAAACTAAAAAAATTGAATGGGATTCAGTTTTGACGTGGACAAGCAAAATGTTGAATCCAAAAATTAAAGCGGAATTTAATCACAACGGATTTAGTCAAAAAATCGGAAAAGCACGAATGACATTTTTTCGTTACAAAAGCCAACTTTATTTCTTGTCTGAAAACAAACTGATTGAAATAAATAATAACACTAAATCTGAATTGAAACTAATAGGAACTAAATTATTTTTCTCTCTAAAACAAAACGGAGAAACTCTATTTGAACAAAAACATAAACAGATAAAATCTATTATTCCAATAGAAAATGACCCAACACCTTATGTTGATGAAGAGGATTTTGATTTACGAATTTTAATTCACAGAATTCTGTCGGAAAAAGTGCGTTGGAATATAATTTTTACGGAAAAAGCCTGCACATAACACCGTGTATAATTAATTGCTTTGGCAAGTGCTTATTTGGAAAATTCCTTCGGAATTTTCTCGGGTTCGTATTTGTTTGCTAAATTAGTTGCTTAAACACGCAACTAACCATACACAATCACGTTGTACAACATTTGAAACGAACTAAAATACATACAACTAAGAAGTTAGAAAAATTAGTAAAAAAACTGATTACGACCGATTCAAAAACCGAATCTGGAATTCTTGGAAAATGGAATGCAACAGTATTTTATGTTAACAGAAAAAAATGTTGGTTAATTTCAAATGGAATAACAAAATATAATGTGCTATTGACAGACATAAAAACAGCGGATTTTAGCAAGATTGAACAAATCTTTAAAGAAGTTCTATTCGGACAACTAGTTTATGACGGAATAGTAATTGATTTTGAAGAACTGAATTCAATTATTGGAAAACTAGATTTTCTACCAACGGATAATGACCGAAGTACAATCGGATTCCAAAACCAAAGACTCGAACAAATGGAATGGTGGAAATATGATCTAGGAAGTTTAGAAAATTTGCAGATAAAGGATTTAGCAAATAGAATGAATTCAATTCCAATTCACATAGGGAAATCTAAAAAAATGTCTGATTTCACAAATTCAATTAAAGAAATAAAAAAAGTATTAGCGGAATAAAAACGTTGTACAACAACGTGTATCATTAATTGCTAGATTCTCGCCTACTTGGAAAATTCCTTCGGAATTTTCTTTGATACGTTTTTGTTTACTAAATTAGATCCTTACACACGCAACTAATCATACACGAACACGTTGGCAAACATTTACAGAAATCACTAACAAATGAATATTTTGTACGAACATTTAACAATTGATCAGAAAAATATTTGGGATTCTTACCTTGATTTAAAAGCAAAAGGAATAAAGTCCAAAGCAAAAATAATACTCCAAGATTTTATAAGTTCTGTAAAGAAAAACCCCTCTGAATCTATTGATTCGATTGCTCTTGAATTGGATAATCTGAATAAAAATCACGAGATAGAATTTCAATTTCCGTTGTTTAAGGAAATAATTTTACCAACTTTAATTAAATTCGCAAAACAGAATAAACCGAAATTCCATAAAATGATTGCGGAAAATCAAAAGTATTTTCAAAGTCATAAAGGATTGGCAGAATATATAAACAAAGAGTTTGGAATAAATGAAGTTTTTTTTGAGTCGAATATTTTTTTAGAAAAAGAGTTATCTATTAATCCAACTGATTCAAAAACTGCGGAATTATTAATTAATAATATTGCAAAGGATTTAGATTATGCTATCCATGAAATGCCTAACAATGGATTAATTTATGATATAGAATCTTTTTCTCTTTCAATTAATAAACTAAACGATTTGATTTTTAAATATGACTTAAATAATACCAAATGGAAAATACGTTTAAATTTATTAAATACAATTTATCGAACTTGGTCTGATTATTTAAAACAGGAAAGCATACCAAACTACAAACAATATCTCGAAGCTTTAGGTGAAACGGATTTAATAGATAGCTTAAGTAATCCAAGAGAAGTAATTTATGATTGGAAATTATTATGAATAAAAACGATTTGCCAACACCGTGTATCATTAATTGCTGGGTTCTCTCCTATTTGGAAAATTCCTCCGGAATTTTCTCTGGTTCGTTTTTGTTTACTAAATTGGTTCCTTAAACACGCAACTAATCATACACGAACACGTTGTGCTTAATATTAACACACCATCGAAAACCATTACTTTCATTTAGTTAGGGAATATTTGCAATGAAATTAATAGTAAAATCTTGTAACCTTATTTCGAGTGTGTCGTCCTATAAATACTAACAGAATCCGAACTAAAGTAATGACGACTGAACAGAAACAAATTTCCAATGATTTAACAAAGCCAATTAATCACAAAGGTTTTTTATTTGACCTGATTATTTATATTTCGGTAATGTTCTTGATTAGGGAAATTTATTTTCCTAGTGTAGGTTTTATAATCAATGGATTATTTTGGTCATTTTCAACTTTAGTCGTTGCAACTTGGCGGATGAAAGTTCGTAATATTTCTTGGAAAGATTTAGGGTTGTGCAAACCTAAAAGTTTCACAAAAACTATATTCGTCACTATTGGTATTTTAATCGCTATTGTTCTTTCAATAATGGCATTTGAAATGATTAAAGATTATCTACCCTTTTCATTGGAACAAAAAAATTATTCTGAAAATTCAACATCTAAATTTGGAAATCTAAAAGGAAATTGGTTACTCTTTTTTACAATTATGCCAGCGGTTTTACTTGAATCGATGTTAGAAGAATTATTGGACAGAGGTTTCTTAATAAATTGGTTTGAGAAATTATTTTCCAAAACCACAATAGCCACAATTCTTGCGGTAATATTACAAGCCATAATTTTTGGGTTTAGGCATTCTTACGATTTGTCAGATAGGTCTATTAGAGTTGGACTTATTGGTTTAATAATGGGAATAGCCTATGTGAAATTTGGAAGAAATTTATGGCCTTTGATTATTGCTCATTGCATACTAAACACAATGTCAATGGTAGATAGAGTATAGTTATATTTGGGAATAAAATACTAAGCACAACAACGTGTATAACCAATTGCTTGGTTTGTGTGTACTCGGAAAATCCTGCGGATTTTCCTACTGGTTCGGTTTCTTTTGTTAACTTAGTTCTTGCCAACGCAACAAGCCATACACGAACACGTTGGCAAACATTTAAAGTCCCAATTCCAATCGAAAACTTGATTAATGAAAGAATATTTATTTTCAGAAGAAGAATTAAAATTAATTCTATTTTTAAAATCTCATTCTCCGAAAAAAATTTGGATGGAACCAATCTTTTATGTTTTCGAATATGAAAATTTCTACATTAAACTTGGAATTGAATGTGCCGAAAAAATAAATCTAGGTTATATTCCTGAAAAGAAATTTAAAAACGAACAGGTTTCTGATTTTGTGCAATATGTAATGGTTGCAAATTTTAAAAAAGTAAATCAGACATTTAAGCCACAAATTGGTTCGGAATTACTATCTGAAAATAAAGAAATAACAGAAATAAATATTGTTAGGACTTTACTCTTTTATTGTCAACACAAACAATCAAAAGAACGTTCGAATTTCTTTAATACTGACAGTTATCAGATTAATCCGAATTTGAAAATTAATGAGGAATTAAAAATTGAACGGACTTTTCTTGTCGATGTTGGCTTGTGGATTCGTTTAGGAGAAAAAATCATTAATTGTTTTATATTAGATAACGATGATGATTTTTCTACAAATTCTCATTGTTACCAAAACATGGATTTAAAACAGAAAAAAAAGGATATTTATAGTTTTATAGTAACTGATTAAAAAAAACGATTTGCCAACAACGTGTATAATTCATTGCTAGTGCAATGATTACTTGGAAAATCCTACGGATTTTCCTCTG
>JAGPVI010000306.1 GCA_018067115.1 Bizionia sp.
CACTAGATTTACAGCTTAAAACCTTGCCCAATTCGCCAGGAGTATACCAGTACTTTGACGCCGATGGGACTATAATTTATGTTGGGAAAGCAAAGAATCTAAAAAAAAGAGTGACTTCGTATTTTACGAAAACACACGATAATGGTAAAACGCGTGTGCTTGTAAAAAAAATAGATAGTATTAAGCATATTGTTGTAGAAACAGAGACCGATGCGCTTTTACTAGAAAATAACTTAATAAAAAAACACAAGCCGCGTTACAATGTCTTGTTAAAAGACGATAAAACGTATCCGTGGATATGCATTAAAAACGAGCGTTTTCCAAGAATTTTTACTACCCGCCGTGTTATTAAAGACGGGAGCCAGTATTTTGGTCCGTATACGAGTATGAAAACGGTGTCGACACTTTTAGATTTAATAAAAGGGTTATACCAATTGCGAACCTGTAAATATGATTTGGCTAAAGATAAAATTGAAGCCGACAAATATAAAGTGTGTTTAGAATACCATTTGGGAAACTGCAAGGGGCCTTGCGAAGGCTTGGAAACCGAAGGTCATTATCAAGAAAATATTGTTGCGATTAAAGAAATATTGAAGGGGAATTTTAAGGATTCTATTGGCGTTTTTAGAGATCAAATGAAGATTTTTGCCGAGAATATGGAATTTGAAGAGGCGCAGAAAATTAAAGAAAAACTGGAAATCTTAGAGAATTACCAAGCGAAATCTACCATTATTAGTCCGCGAATAAGTAATGTTGATGTGTTCTCGATAGTTAGCGATGACAGTTACGGGTATATTAACTTTCTTCAAATATCTTATGGGTCCATTATTAGATCGCATACACTGGAAATTAAAAAGAAATTAGACGAATCTGATAAGACTCTTTTAGAACTCGCCATAATTGAAATTAGACAACGATTCAATTCTAATTCTAGAGAAATATATGTACCTTTTAAGGTGGCTATTGGAGATGACTTAAAAGTAACAATTCCGCAATTGGGCGATAAAAAACATATTCTAGATTTATCTATTAGAAATGCTAAATATTACCGGATGGAGCGTTTTAAGCAAGTTAAAATTACAGATCCAGATCGTCATGTAAAACGTATAATGGCACAGATGAAAACCGATTTGCGTTTAAGTGTAGAACCAAGACATATTGAGTGTTTTGATAACTCTAATATTCAAGGAACAAATCCAGTAGCAGCCTGCGTGGTTTTTAAAAATGGTAAACCAAGTAAAAAAGATTACAGGAATTTTAATATTAAAACTGTTGAAGGTCCAGACGATTTTGCGTCTATGGAAGAAGTTGTTTACCGGAGGTATAAGCGCTTGTTAGACGAGGAGCAACCATTACCGCAGCTTATTATAATTGATGGGGGGAAAGGGCAATTGTCATCGTCTTTAAAAAGCTTAGACGCTTTAGGTTTAAGAGGTAAAATAGCAATTATAGGTATCGCAAAACGTTTAGAAGAGTTGTTTTATCCTGGCGATTCGGTACCCTTATATCTAGATAAAAAAAGTGAAACCCTTAAAATAATTCAGCAATTAAGAAACGAAGCGCACCGTTTTGGTATTGAACACCATAGAAACAAACGTAGTAAACAAGCGTTAAACACAGAAATGGAAACGATTCCGGGGATTGGTGAAAAAACAATTGTAGATTTGTTAAAAGCATTCAAATCGGCGAAACGCATTGCGAATGCAAAGTTAGACGAATTGGAAGCTGTAATAGGAGTTTCTAGGGCCGAAAAAATTTATAGCTATTATCATAAAAATGAAGATTAATACATGAAGCACCTTATTATTTTCGCATTATTACTATTTGTTTTTAGTGGAGATGTTTATGCACAAGACCACAATAAAAGAGAGCCTAAAGTAGGTTTGGTTTTAAGTGGTGGTGGGGCAAAAGGATTGGCACATATTGGAGCTTTAAAAATTATAGACAGTCTAGGTATACGTATAGATTATGTCGCAGGTACTAGCATGGGGGCTATTGTAGGGTCTTTATATGCTTCGGGGTATTCTGGAAAACAATTAGATTCAATATTTAAAAAAGTAGATTTTAGCGATATTATAAACGATAATATTCCGCGCGAAGCAAAAACATTTTACGAACGCGAAAATTATGAGAAGTATGCCGTTACACTGCCTTTCGATAATTTTACATTAAAACTGCCATCGGCATTATCACGAGGACAGAACACGTTTAATTTACTGTCTAAATTAACATTACATGTTTCTAATACTACCGACTTTAGTAAACTTCCTATTCCGTTTTTCTGTATTGCAACTAATATAGAGAATGGACAGCCTGTGCTACTAGATAAAGGCAACTTGGCTTTAGCAGTAAAAGCAAGTGGTGCTTTTCCGTCGTTGTTTCAGCCTGTTCTTATTAACAACGAACTGCTTATAGATGGAGGTGTGGTTAATAATTACCCTATAGACGAACTTCGTGCTAAAGGAATGGATGTTATTATTGGGGTCGATGTGCAAGACGGTTTAGCCACAAGAACCGATTTGTCTTCGGCGGCAGCCATATTATTTCAGATTAATAACTTTCGTACCATTAATGATATGAAAATCAAGTCTAAAAAAACAGACATATATATTAAGCCAGATATTACAAAATTTACGGTGGTGTCTTTCGATTTAGGGGCAAAAATTATTGAAAATGGTAAGGCGGCTGCAGTATTAAAAATCCCGGAATTAGAAGCTCTTGCCGAAAAACAAATTAAACCACCTTTAAAGTTTACAGACCATAAAGTACCCGATAGCCTTCAGATTAACGATATTTATTTTGAGGGATTAAACAATTATACGATCTCGTATGTATTAGGTAAATTTAAATTTAAGCCCGGAGAGAAAATCAGTTTTCAAGATTTTGTGAGCGGTACAAATAATTTAGTAGGTACAAATAACTTTGATAGCTTTAATTATAAACTGAAACCTTCCAGTAAAAAAGGGGTAGAAGGTTACGATTTGTATTCGGAATTAAAAGAAACAAAAAAAACAGCGTCCTTAAAGTTAGGATTGCATTACGACGGGTTATATAAAAGTGCTTTGTTAGTAAATTTTACAAACAAGCAATTGCTTTTTAAAAATGATGTGTTGTCTTTCGATTTTATTGTGGGAGATAATGTGCGTTATAATTTTGATTATTATATAGATAAAGGACATTACTGGAGTGTTGGTGTTAGCTCAAAGTACAGTGAGTTTCAAACAAACGTATCGGCAACGGGGTTATTAACACCAGACGAAATGATGCTTTCTGGCGTTAATAAACTAAACACAAAATTAACAGATTTAAGTAATCGATTCTTTATACAAACGCAGTATAAAAATGATTTTAAAATTACTTTGGGTGCGCAGCATCAGCGTTTAAAAGTGAGCACAGAAACAGTGATTTCAGAGTCGAACAAAGAAACTTATTTCGATAAAAGTGACTACGTAAGTTTATATGGTAACCTACGATACGATTCTTTCGACGATAAATATTATCCTTCAAAAGGGTTTTATCTTAATGGGGATTTTAATATCTATTTGTATTCTTCAGATTATAATAATGACTTTTCAGAGTTTTCAGTGTTAAGCGGGAAATTAGGCTATGCGCATAGTTTTAACGATAAATTTAGTGCTTCTATTATTAGCGAGGCTGGCTTAAGTATTAATGCCAACGAGAGTTCTTCTTTCGATTATATTTTAGGGGGTTACGCTAAAAATTTTGTTAATAATCTTAAGTCATTTTATGGTTACGACTTTTTATCTATTCGTGGAAATAGCTATATAAAAGCAACTATTCAAGCCGATTACGAGGTGTTTAAGAAAAACCATATTTTATTAGCAGCTAACTATGCGAATATTGAAAACGATTTATTCGATACCGTGGGTTGGTTTTCTTGGCCAAAGTACTCTGGCTATGCTTTGGGGTACGGGGTAGAATCCTTTTTAGGACCTTTAGAAGCGCGTTACACATGGTCTCCAGATACAAAAGAAAGCTACTGGTTTTTTAATTTAGGATTCTGGTTTTAAAAGTATAATTGTAAAAACAGTAAGCTTAACTTTTTTAAAAGACAGTTTAAATACTTCGAATTTAATAATAAAAGTGTTAAAAACCGACTCAAAATCAAGGGTTTCACACATTCGTGGAACGGCTTATTGAAATACATTTTATAAACTCCAAAAAAATAACGATATTTGTTGGTAATGAAACACTATTGGCAAGACTTATTATCGCATTTAAAATTTCTTATAAAAAGGAATCCAGAATGATGTTATATTATTAACAATCAAACTATTGTTTAATTATTAATATAAATTATTATGCCTTTTTATCACAAATTAGGAAAAATCCCACCAAAGCGCCACACGCAGTTTAGAAAACCCGATGGTAGCTTATATGCCGAGCAATTATTTGGCACAATAGGTTTCGATGGGATGTCTACAAATTCGTATCACGAACACAGGCCAACCCAAGTAAAAGAAATTAGAAAGCAATATAATGTTGCGCCTAAAATTGCAAAAGAAAACCATATACAATCTTATCGCTTTAGAGGCTTTCAAATTAAACCAGAAAACGATTATTTAGAAAGTCGGAAAACGGTTTTAACCAATAGCGATTGTAGCATAATCCTCGCAGCACCAAAACAGTTGCAAACCGAGTATTTTTATAAAAATACAGACGCAGACGAGCTTATTTTTATACACAGAGGAACTGGTAAACTACGCACACATTTAGGGAATTTAGACTTTAAATACGGCGATTATTTATTAGTGCCAAGAGGAATTATTTATAAAATAGACTTCGACACAGAAGATAACCGTTTGTTTATTGTAGAGTCTCGTCGCCCTATTTACACGCCAAAACGCTACCGTAATTATTTTGGACAATTATTAGAGCATTCTCCGTTTTGTGAGCGCGATTTACGCCAGCCACAAGAATTAGAAACACATAATGAAACGGGAGACTTTGTTATAAAAGTAAAAAAACAAGACGATATCTTCGAAATGGTTTACGCCACGCATCCTTTCGATGTTGTGGGGTACGATGGGTATAATTACCCATATGCCTTTTCAATTCACGATTTCGAACCCATAACTGGGCGCATTCATCAACCGCCACCAGTGCATCAAACTTTCGAGACCGATGCCTTTGTAGTGTGCAGTTTTGTACCGCGTTTGTACGATTATCACCCAGACAGCATACCAGCACCCTACAACCACAGTAATATAGATAGTGATGAGGTGTTGTATTACGTGGATGGCGATTTTATGAGTCGAAACGATATCGATGCAGGCCATATTTCGTTGCACCCTGCAGGAATTCCTCACGGTCCGCACCCCGGAGCAACAGAGCGTAGTATTGGTAAAACAAAAACCGACGAGCTTGCCGTTATGGTAGACACCTTTAAGCCGTTAAAAGTTACCGAAGAAGCAATTAAAATTGCAGACGAGGAGTACTTTAAATCTTGGCTAGAATAAATTTAACAAAAATAATAAGAAGCTAGTTCCTGCTTTCCGCTAAATCTTTTTTATGAAAAAATCAAAAAAGGATACCGCATCAATCAGGGCTAAAACAAAACACTAACACAATTGTAGTTGAATTATTTAATAGAAAAGTAAAACGCAAATAAACGCGAGGCTTTTCGAATGTAATTCATCATTATAAAAATATATATTATGAGTAAAAAAGACATTAAATCAGTAGAATACGGATTAGAAAAAATATTTGAAGGCGCACAAGATTTCTTGCCTTTATTAGGTACAGATTACGTAGAGTTTTATGTAGGTAACGCAAAACAAGCAGCACATTTTTACAAAACGGCATTTGGTTTTCAATCTTATGCGTATAAAGG
>JAGPVI010000224.1 GCA_018067115.1 Bizionia sp.
ATTATATATTACAGCTGTAATATATAATTCTTTTAAATCTATTACTAAGGGGGCAATATGGGAAGAGATAATACTAGGGTTTAACATAAAACTTTTAAAACCTTCATCTTTAATAATCATAACATCGCTATTACTTATAACGAAATCAGCATTTCTTTTATAGTTTTTATGATCGAGTTTATTATTCATTATTAGATGAATAAAGGAATCTTTCTTCTTTAAATCTAGCGCTAACTCATCTATCCTTTTTATATTATAAGCGAGTTCTGAATGGATTTGTTTTAAAATTAAATTAACTACTATATCGTTTTTCTTTAATTCATTTTTATTGTTAATACTCAATGCAATCAAAATTCCAATAACTACAAGAATAATTTCGCCAATGGCGTATTTAAAATACTTACCTGTTTTACCTGATTCTAAAAGATTATATCGTATTTGTCTAAAAAACTTGATCATAGTTTCTAAGGATAATTAGGTTATGTCCGCAAGCGGCTATCTCAACTAAAGGTCCACCAGACCTTTGATTTTGCAAAGCAAAATAGTGTCTCGATAAGCTAAAGAATTTTATCATTTGTTAGCGCTTTGTGCTAATGAGACACAACAGTTATGTATTAGGATAGTGCGGTTTATGTACACGAATTTTTCGCAGGAAAACCAGACATAGCAACAGAGCACAAACTATAGATTAAGCACTAAACTAAGCGTTATTTTATAGGGTATTATACAAAGTTTAACCCACTTATTTTATCATTAGTTCCCGTATATACTTCACTGGCGCATTACCATAGCTTAAAAACTGTTCGTGAAATTCTTTTAAATTAAACGCCTCTCCTTTTAATGCTTTCATTTCATCTCTAAGATCATAAATTTCTGAAAAACCGGTAAAGTAAGAACTGAGTTGCGCAGAAGATAGGGTAACTCTCACCCACTTTTCTTCTGCCTCCGTTTTTTCTTGAAAAGCCTCTGCAATCATCAATTGCATCGCATCTTCTTTTTGAAGATTTAGCACATGATAGCTGTAGTCTAAAATAGTATTTGTAACAGATCTTAGGTGCCATTTGCTTCTCATCAACCACATTTCTGGAGAATTACTATAGCCTTCTTCCAGCATCATTAATTCTGCATAATTTGCCCAGCCTTCAATCATAGCACCATTAGCTAATATAGACTTAATGATACTTGGAGATTGATTACCATAAACAAGCTGCGTATAATGACCAGGGATTCCTTCGTGTATGTTTAATATTTGAAGAATATAGTGATTGTATTCTCTCAAGAAACTTTCAGCTTCTTCATCACTATATCCGTCAAGAGGGGTGACATTGTAAAAAGTGTCTTTTCCTTTTTCATAAGGACCAGGGCTGCTTACAGAAGCGCCGCTTACGCCACGTAAGTGCACAGGCATTTCGCGTACTACTAAAGGCTTAGACGGGTCTTGTGTTAACAGGTCGTGTTCTTTTACAAATGCAGCGAGTATGGGCATTTGCCGTCTTATTTCGGCAACAAAGTCTTCACGAGCGACGTGTTTTTCTGCAATTTTATCAATTAACATTTTTACCATCACAATCTTATCTGTGGGCTTCTTAACACCTGCCAGATAATCACCCCAAAGTGTTTCTGTTATTTCAATCATTTGCTTGTGAACGCGCTTCTTTTCTTCCAAAGCCTTGTTATAAATTTCTTCGGCCGTATAATCTGAGTTGATATCTAATTCGTATTTTTTGTCGAATAGTGCTTTTCCAATTCTTGGACTTTCGGCCTTACCATCTGCAAATTCAATTTTTAGTTTCTCTAGTGTAGCAATATAATTGCTAACCGCTTTTTTTGATGCTTCTACTCTATCCTTAAGCGTTTCTTTTTTAGCATCGTTAAGCGTAGAACTTGATATAGAGTCTAAAAGAGAATCTCCTAAAAGCGATAAAGCGCCCTGATTTTGATTGGAACCTAAGTTTAGATGCTCTAGCGTTGGCCTTGTAAGATTCTCTATTGCGCTATCATAATATGCGGGTACATTTATTAAGAGCGCAGACAGAATTTCTAATCGTGTATTAAGGTCTGCATAATCGCCATTTACAATGCCCCAAACTTGATTTGCTATATTATTACCAGAGGCATCCCACTCATAGCCTTTAAACTCTTTGGTATACCATACTCCAGATTCCAGCATATTATCAATAAGATGGTAATCAATTTTATTACCATCATCTAAATTCGCTAGATCAAACTGCTGGAGTTTAGCGTCCATTTCTTTAAGCGAATTAAGAAGTTTTTGTCTATTGTCTTCCGTTTCTAAAGTCAAAATAGAATCGTACTCGTGTAAACCAAGGTAAGATGCCCAGCCAGGACTTTGCTTCCATAGATCTTTTAAGAACGCCTCTTTAAAGGTGTCGAAATTCTCGTTTTGGTCTGTAGCTATTTCTTTGCTTGCTTGTTCTTTGCAAGCTGATACTGAAAATAGTAAGATCATTACTAATAAAAGGAATCGTTTCATATTTTGAAGTCTTATTGGTTAATAATAGCATTTATAAAGTATGAAAAAGGTCGTTTAAAAAATTTTATCTAACTGGTAATCTATCATCTAATATACTCATTTTTAAGCTTAATTACCTGAACAACAAGGAGTTTAACTGCTGACTACCAAGGTTATACTATTGTTTAAGTTATGAAATATCTAGCGCTACGTCTCTTTTAAATACGTTTGGACACCATCATCGGTAATTATGGTAACTGTATGATT
>JAGPVI010000228.1 GCA_018067115.1 Bizionia sp.
TAACACAGGTCGTTTCACTAGCGTCATAAAACCCTATTATAAAATCCAGTTCTGCAAGAAAACATAAGGCGTACACCATAGCATCGGTATCACCCTTTGCTTCTGCAGTTGCAAAGTGCGTTGTAAAAAACTCATATGCCTTAGGCAAACTTTGGTCTGATTGTCTCACATCTATACTTTTAGAATAATAGAGCACACTATCGACCTCCTGTTGCCCAAACCCCGATTTAAAAACCAGCAGAAAACTAATAAACAGAAAAAAGAGGAATGATTTTTTTAATGATTTCATTCCTCAAAAATAACAACTATTTTTAGTTTTATGACTTCTTCATCGCTTTTCCTTCGTTTGGTGGTGTTGGTGGTGGCGGATTTATCCCTCCGTCTTCCCCGCAACACTCTTCAGTTTGCTGAATAGTATCTGAATCGTCCATAATATATTGTGGTGTACACGAGAATAATGAGACTGTAATAAGGACTGTAAATAAAATAATATATCGGTTTTTCATTTTTTTGAATCGTTAAATTTGAACAATAGTGTGGCTGTCCGAGGTTTGAATTCGGATATGGAGCTGCCTAGCAACTCGCAATAATTTTACAGAGACGTCTCTCGATTTCGGGAAGTATGAAGCGCAGAAATAAAACCGTATTATGATTTCCCAGGTCGTAAGACCGCTTTACTTTGCATCTTCAATTTAGAATTGATATATTTCGCAAATCATATTACAATTGCTCTAGATATCAACCCTGAAGCAAATAAATACAGATTCGAAAAAGAAGTGTGGAAAGCCTATGGAAAAGCCTTGGAAAAGAATTTCCAGAAAGAATTAAACAAGAATAACAGACAAAAAGAGAGAATAACCAATGCACAAAAAATTACTTATAGAGGCTTTCGAAAAAGTAAAAACAGAACAGGGTTTTACTAAAAAAACGCATATCACAGAGTATTTATCAGATTATATCAATGAGGATTCGGGCGAACCCTATGGAGAAAAAATCTTGCGCATTCACTATAATACTGCCATTTCTAATACAGAAGAAAAAGTAGAATTAAAACAGTTTGCCGTTACTAGCTTATGTAACTATTTAGGCTATGATGATTTTAGTAGCTACACAAAAAAAAATGACACAAACACTAAAATATTAAAGCTTAGTTTCTTCGCAAAGCACAAAGTTAAACTGCTCTCTATTTTATCACTTGTGGTAATCGTTGTTTTAATGAGTTCGTTAACGGCTAACTCCCAAAAGTGGATGGTATGGGAAAACGATCGCTATCAAGAAGTACAGTTTAACACAGAAAAGTACAGCTTAAATCAACTTAAACTGTTTAAAGAAGAAAGAATACAAGCCTTTAAAAAAGTAATTTTACATTGCGATACCGTGTTCTTTAACGACGATAAAAGTGCCAGGTTTTGGTATGGAAAGAATACTAAAAAAGAAATTGAATATTTTACAGCCTTAGGTTTGCATCCTAAAACAGGTAAAACATTAAAGCCAATTACACCGTATATGATTAATAAATATATTTGTAATTAATACCCCAGACAAAACACACTTTTATAAACTTTATATCTATTTTTAATAGCTTAGACTACTGTTTATAACACTGCAACTGTCTACATTAATAACCCCTCTTACGGGTTAATTTAAGATTCCATTTACATTTACGATTTTTTACAATAATATAGAATAAGTAATTTCTATATTACGTGCGCTATTAATTAATTGTAATGCCTACCTATTGTGGGTATATGGTATTAATAGTGTTTATGCATACTATTATCACTTATACAACCAATAAAGAGGTGTAAGTATTGGTTATATGCTATTATAACTAAGTTGTGCACAATTTGACCAAACCAATATCTTGAATGGAAATAGTTGACAGAATATTTGAATTGATAAGTGCAAATCTGATTTATTGTTTACCTGCAATGATTTTGACTTTGCTGACTTTTCAATTATTTTTTAAAGACAAGTTGCATTTCAAAAAAGCATACCGAATAATTAAATGGATAATAATTGGATATGCAATCCTCAACTTGATTTACTTCTTTATGATAATTATTGCTTATCCAGACCAATCTGCTTTTCTTAATCGAGCAACTGGGAAATATTGGCTAAATACTTGGATTATGATGTTTAGTGCTGTTTTACTTCCTTTTACATTGCTTTACAAAAGAATCGGAACAAAACCTCTTTTTCTCATTTTTATTTCGATTATGATGAAAATCGGTTGGTATTTTGAAAGGTATGTGATTTTAATTGCAAGCCATAATAGTTATGAATATTGGACTGAAACAGAAACTCATTGGCTGAATTCACCTTGGAGTGGATTTTATATGACTTGGATTCAAGGATTTATATTAGCTCTAATTTTAATAGGACTGACAACAATTATTGGACGAAATGAAAGAAAAAAAACTATGCACAACACCATATAAAAATAATTACGGTTTAGTGCTTAATTAAAGGTCGTTGCGTGTTTGTAACGTCTGATTTTCCTTCGGAAAATCCTCGCATACAAACCCGCAACTATTCTTATACATAAACGTTACCACACATTAGATGAAAACCGAGAGAAATTGGAATAAAGCGAAATGGATTTTTAAACCTGATGGTAGTTTAAAAGATATTTATGTGCAAGATGTTGACTCTTCGGATTGGAAAAAACTGATTGAATTTCTGAATACGGAATACAATTTAATATTTGGAATTGACGAAAAGAACGGAACGAACCGAATTGATTTTGATTACGTCCAAAAAATGTGGAATGACGAAACTGGAAAATTAGAAACGAAATCTCTGACAATCGATTTGAACGGAGTTATAGTCAAAAGTTATTTCTTTTGTCCAGAACAAATTGAATTTGACATAAAACCATCTGAAATAAAAACGGAATCGGAACTGAATTGGATTTTAGATTTTATGCAATCAATAAGTAAGTCACTAAAAAAACAGTCAACTTTAACAGATGAGAATAATGCTAAATTTCCTCTGATAAAAGTTGATTATGAAAACGGTATTGAAAAGATATTGACCGAAAATGAAATGATGGCGATTTCGAAAAAAGCAGGAATTTATAAAAATTGGATTTCGAGAATTAAAGATTCGTTTTTCCCAAAACCAATTACGAATGAAGAATTGGAATATATGGCAATGGAAAGTGCTTGCAAGCCATTTGAACCTGTTTCGAAAGAACAAAACGCGTGATAACAACGTGTATAATTAATGGCTAGTTAGAGCTTGTTTACGAAAATCCTCGCGGATTTTCTTTGTTCGTAATTATTCAATAAATTAGTTGCTTGAAACATGCAATAAACAAATACAACAACGTTAGCTGTAATTAAAACTCACCCAAAATTATGATGAAAGAATTATATAGTGGATATTCAAAAAAAACTGAGATAGAGTTAAAAGAACTTTGGGAAAACAGCCTTATTACATTTGATACTAATGTTATTCTTAATCTTTACAGATATTCAGATTCAACAAGAATTGCAATTTTAGAATTAATTGAAAAATTTGAAAAACAAATATTTTTGACATTTCAAGTTGGCTTAGAATATAATAGAAATAGATATGAAATAATTTCAGAACAAGAAAATTCTCATAATGTTTTTTTAAAGAAATTAAAAATAATTGAAGACGACCTAAATTCTAAAGACAGTCCTCCTTTTTTATCAGACAATCTGCACAAATCACTAAGTAAAGTATTTAACAATGTAGGAAAGGAAGTCAAGGAGCATATTGAGTCTTTTCAGAAAATGTCAGATAATGACCAAGTTTTTAATAAAATTGACAAGTTATTCAACGGAAAAATAACTGAGAAATTTGATGAGGAAAGAATAAAACAAATTTATCTAGAAGGAAAACTAAGATTTGATAAGAAAATACCACCAGGTTATGAAGACCAAAAAAAACCTGAAGAAAAAAGGTATGGAGACCTCATTTTTTGGTTACAAATTTTAGAAAAATCCAAAATAGAAAAAAAATCGATAATCCTAATTTCAGATGAAAGAAAAGAAGATTGGTTTTGGAAACTAAAAAATGGAAAAACAATTGGTCCTAGACAAGAATTAATTGAAGAGATGAAAACATTTTCAGGTAAAAATTTCCACATTTATTCGTCCGAAAGATTTCTAAACTTTGGCCAAATGTATTTACAGGAAAATATTAATGATAAAGCAATTCAAGAAATTGAAAGTATTAAAAGGTCTGACTTAGATGCCCAAGCAAGTGAACTGCAAAAATTAAGTGAAAGAACAATTAGAGAATCAAAAAGGAGCCAAAGAGTATTTGATAAAACAATTGACAAATATTTGGAACAACTTAGCCCCAGGGAAGCAGACCTTTTTGGATTGAATACGGAAATTGGTCCTAAAGACTCAATGTCATTAAAAGAAATAGCTGAAATGTTCGATATAAGTCCATCAATGGTTAATAAAATTAAAAAAAGGGCAGTTGAGAAAATAAGAAAAATTTCAAATGATGATAAGCTTGAAGATTAAAGAAAACAAACCACCACCAACACAGTATATAATTAATTACTAATTCCCTCCTATTTACCAAAATCCTCGCAGACTTTAAACTGCCCATAAAATTAAACACTAATTTAGGGCGCTTTTAAGGCAATTAAAATGCAATTTAAAACTTGTTGGTGTAAAGGAAGTTTTGAAAAAACACAAAATCCGTTAGCCACAATCAGAAAGAATTTATGGATATAGAAAAATACCTCAAGAGATTTAAATTTTCAGATTCAATAGAACTGAGTATAGAGACTTTAAGAAAACTTCAAAAAACACATCTTCTAAATGTTCCTTTCGAGAATTTAGACATTCATAATAATGTTCCTATCGTATTATCGATTGACAAAATATTCGATAAAATAGTTCATCAAAATAGAGGCGGTTTCTGTTACGAGTTAAACGGGTTGTTTTATGAGCTATTAATAGCATTAGGTTTTAATGCTAAAAGAGTTTCAGCAAGGGTTTACGACCAGAATAAGGGGTATGGAAAAGAGTTCGATCATTTTGCAATAATAGTTACGATTAACAATGTCGATTATTTAACAGATGTTGGATTTGGAGAATTTACATTCGAACCATTAGCATTACAATTAGGCGTTATTCAGAATGATGAAAGAGGGCATTTTTTAATTGATAACTTTGAAGATGACTACTTGAGAGTAAATAAAATTGAAAGTGGAAAATCGACACCGAACTATATTTTTAAAAATATAAAACGAGAATTTTTGGAATATGAAGATATGTGCAATTACCACCAAACAAGCCCTCATTCGCATTTTACTACCAAAAGATTAATTTCCTTACCTACAGAGAGTGGGAGAATAACGATTACAGGCGAAAAAATTAAAATTAAGGAATTGGAATCGACAACAGAAATAGTATTAAAAAATGAAATCGAATTTGAAAAAGAGCTTTGGGACAAATTCAAAATAAAAATAGAAAAGCAAAAAAAGTAACCACAGACATAAAACATAATGCAAATTGTTACTTACAGTATAATTCTAGCATTTTTTAAGGCCGCTATATTATTAAATTAAGCTTCCACTAACCCCACAAACCGAATTATAATGAAACTACTAAAATACATCTCTATTATATTAATCTCTTACGCGTGTAATGGCCAAACAGAACCCACAGTCTTTTATAACGAGAGTGGTGAAAAAATAACTAAGAAGCAGTTTTTAGATTACAAAAATAAGACTGAGAATATGGGGCTATACTATAACAATGACTCTATACAATATGCCATTTTGTTAACACAGAAGAAGTTTGGAAAGCTAGATAAAAACACATTTACCAGGCTTAAAGATTATCTTTCTACTTTAAGCGGCTCTAAAATAGACGCCTCAAAAAACATTGTAATAAACTACCTAAATAAATATCCTGAAAAAGCCGAGAATAAAACAACGAGAACGGGCTGGAATGTTTTGGATAAAGACTATTTGAAAAAATTGCACAGAATAGCAGATATTAATCAGTATTGGATTCATTCTCCAGAAAGCGATAATTTAGAGTACTACCACCAAGATAGAATTAACTGGTTAGCAGATAAAGATCTTTTTTTTAAGACTACATTTTTCCCTTATGACGTAAGATATGGTAATTATATTCTTATAAAACCCAACGGTAACTACTACTACCATTTAAGCGAGCACAGTAAGTATACTATTTGGGATACCGCTAAACAATTTTTTAAATAAAGACACTATAACCACCGCACGCCATTAGGCCTTAAACTGTAGCTTCTTAGCTAAACGTACGTGTAGATTCTATCTCATTATTATGTATTACATTAGATAACTAACTGTCCAACCTTTCTTAATTTTAAGAGCTTGTTGCCAATAGACACAAAAAATGAATCATACTAAAAAAGAAATAGCAACACTATTCTCAACCGGAAAATTCCTGCCTGTACTAGCCTATTTAACTGACGATATCGTTTGGAATACTATTGGAGACCGCAGTTTTAAAGGCAAGAAATCGGTAACAGAACACTGCGAAAGCACGTCAGCATATTTTAAATCTGTAGAAACAGTTTTTACAACTAACGATATCCTTATTGCCGATTTAAAAGTTGTTGTTACTGGCACCGCTGAATTTAGAAAAAATGACCAATTACTTCATTTTATATCTGCCTGTGATATTTATGAATTCGATAGAACTAACCAATTAAAAAAAATAGATTCGTATTGTATTCCAGAGAAAAAACAACTCACATCCTTATAACACGCCTTGCTTAACGCTTAAAAAAAATATAGAATGTGTGCCTTTTTACTATCTTTAATGCCAAAGCTCTCGCTTTAAATACTAGTGCTCACCTTATATTAAAATGGTAATGAAATTTACGCCTTTTCCAGAATTAAAAACCGAAAGACTCCTATTGCGAAAAATAGAAACGACCGATTGCGATGTCATTCTATTTCTACGATCGGATGAAACGGTAAACGCATATATTGAAAGACCGGAAAGTAGAAAAACAAAAAATAAGGCAGATGCTCTAAAATTTATAGAAAAAATAGAGGAGAACCTAGATACTGAGCAATCGATTGCATGGGGAATAACACTACAAAACAACCCCCAAATTATAGGTACTATATGCTTGTGGAACTTTTCGGAAGACCGTAAAACTGCCGAGGTAGGTTACGATTTAAATCCTAAATTTCATAAAAAAGGAATTATGAGCGAAGCCTTAAAAGCGACTATTAATTACGGTTTTAACAGTTTAAACCTAAATAAAATTGAAGCTTTTACGCATAAAAATAATGAAAGCTCAAAGCATCTATTAGAAAAAAATGGCTTTAAACATGGTGCCCATAGAAAAGACTTAGATAATAACGCGAACTTTATCTTCGAACGTTATAAAGCTGCCTTATAAAATAGATGTCGTTAATTACAGTAGCTGCCTGTAATAAATTATTATAGTGTCACTTTAGGCTACTCCCTTTTTTACATACCTACTATAAATTAAGTCCCTCCATAATTATTTTAAGAAAACTTTCACATTTACGATTTTTTACAACAGAATATAAATAAGTTATTTTATATTTGCCCGCTAACTAAAAAAGCAACTTAACCAGCATCGCATTAATCGTTTGTGTTAAAGCAAATCGAATCGTATTATCACCCCTAACATTTCAAGAATTTTAAAGCAGAATACTGTTTATTCCAAACATATTACTGCCTTTATGCTGGCGAAAATAATTAGAAAATACATAAACCTCAACTTAATAATTCTAACCAAAATTAAATAAAAATGAAAAAATACCTACTATGTCTTTTAGTAACTATCTTTAGTCTTACCGGCTATGCACAGATAGATTTCGAAAAAGGCTATTACATTGACAATGCCAACCAAAAAATTGAATGTTTAGTTAAAAATGTAGACTGGAAAAACAATCCTACAGAGTTTGAATACAAACTATCTGAAACCAGTGAACCTAAAGTAGCAACAATAGAAGCTATTAAAGAGTTTGGAGTATACGACGTTTCAAAATATGTAAGAAGCAAAACCAATATAGACCGTTCTAGTAAGAATATTAAATACTTAACCACTAATAAAAACCCAGAATTCCAAGAGGAGCTACTGCTTTTAAAAGTATTAATTGAAGATGACGCAGTGCTTTACGAATATGTTGAGGGCGACTTAAGACGCTATTTTTACTCTAAAGGAGAGTCTACTATCGACCAATTAATCTTTAAGAGTTATATAACTAGTGGGCAACACATTGGTACCAATTATAGATTTAGACAACAATTATTCACAGATTTAAACTGTCCGAATTTCGAGAAAAACAGATTTAAATATATCGGTTACAACAAAAGTGATCTTGTTAAGTTTTTTCTAGACTACTCTAAATGTAGTAATGGCGAAAGCAGCACCTTAGTAAATTTCGAGGAAAAGCAAAAAACCGATGTGTTTAATTTAACGCTTAGACCACGATTTAACAGCTCTACATTACAAATAAAAAACACAGGGTCTAATTCTAGAAACTTCGAGTTTGATAACGAATCTGGGCTTGCAATTGGTATAGAAGCCGAATATATTTTACCGTTTAATAAAAACAAATGGGCCATTGCAATAGAGCCAACATATCAAAGCTTTAAATCTGAAAAAACAATTGAGGCCTTAAATGTTTCTGGAGGTACTTTAAGAGCGACTGTAGATTATACGTCTATTGAAGTGCCTTTAACTGTAAGACATTATTTATTTCTTAATGAGCAATCGAAACTTTTCCTGAATGTTTTTTTCGTTCTAGACTTTAGTTCGTCTCCAGAAATTGAATTAAAAAGAGCCGATGACTCTAACCTTACCACTCTAAAAATTGAAACGAATAATAATTTCGGATTAGGAATGGGATACAAATCACAAGACACGTTTAGTGTAGAACTGAGATACCAATTTAGTAGAGATTTAACTGGCTCTGATAAATTTTGGGAAGCGGACTATAAT
>JAGPVI010000229.1 GCA_018067115.1 Bizionia sp.
TCATTTGCTGTTGGATTTCTTCTGGAGAATGCTTTTTAATGTCTTCTAAAACGTTGCAAGCAATGGTATCTGTTTTTGCTAAATCTTCAGGATTTCCAGAAGCACAGACCCAACGGAAAGGCCCAAAACCATAATCGAAACACATAGGCCCCATTATATCTTGAACGTAACTAGGGTATTTAAAATCAATTCCGTTTTCGGCCATTATATCGGCACCAGCACGAGAGGCTTCTAATAAGAACGCATTTCCGTAGTCGAAAAAATAAGTCCCTTTTGCAGTATGTTTATTAATCGCTTCTGTATGAAGACGTAAAGTTTCTTGAACTTTCTCTTTAAATGCTTCTGGATCTTTAGCCATCATTTCGTTAGCTTCTTCGAAAGATAAACCCATTGGGTAGTATCCTCCAGCCCACGGATTATGAAGCGAGGTTTGATCACTTCCTAAATCGATATGGACATTCGCTTCATCAAATTTTTGCCATACCTCTACAATATTTCCTAAATACGCTATGGATACGGTTTGCTTCTCGGCTTTGGCTTTTTCTACGCGAGCCACTAATTCATCTAAATCGGTTATTTTTTCATCTATCCAGCCTTGGTCTAAACGCACTTGGGTTATTTTAGGGTTTACTTCGGCACATACTGTAATACAACCTGCAATATTTCCTGCTTTTGGTTGCGCCCCAGACATACCTCCTAATCCTGAAGTCACGAAAAGATTTCCTTTTGGCGTTTTATTAATTTTTCTAAAGGCATTTAAAACTGTAATGGTAGTACCGTGAACAATACCTTGTGGGCCAATATACATATAACTACCAGCAGTCATTTGTCCGTATTGCGTAACGCCTAAGGCATTAAATTTCTCCCAATCGTCCGGTTTAGAATAGTTAGGAACCATCATTCCATTAGTCACAACAACTCTTGGTGCTTCTTTATGCGAAGGGAATAATCCCATAGGATGCCCAGAGTACATAACCAATGTTTGCTCGTCGTTCATTTCTGCTAAATACTTCATTGTTAATCGGTATTGAGCCCAGTTTGAAAACACACCACCATTACCACCATAGGTGATTAATTCATGAGGATGTTGCGCAACGGCATAATCTAAATTGTTTTGAATCATTAACATAATTCCCGCAGCTTGTTTCGATTGTGCAGGATACTCGTTAATAGGGCGCGCATACATTTTATAATCTGGACGTAAACGATACATATAAATACGGCCATAAGTATCGAGTTCGTGTTTAAACTCTTTAATTAAGGTGTTGTGATGTTTTTTATCGAAATAACGTAAAGCATTTCTTAAAGCTAATTTTTCTTCTTCGGGAGATAGAATGGTTTTACGCTTTGGAGCGTGATTGATTTCTGATTCGTAAGGTTTTTCGTTCGGTAATTGATCTGGAATACCTTCTAGGATTTGCGCTTTAAAAGTCATTTTAATATGTTTTTTGTAATGAGTAGTGATAGTGTTTTCTAATCATTAAAAAGTTAATGAGAGGCATAGCCTGTGTTAGGGGGGAATGCGTCAGGATTATGATGTTTTTGTACTCTTTTTTTTATTGAAACCATAGGGGCAATGTCTGCATCCGCTTTCACAGCAATAGCCTCTTTTTAAGTGGTATTGCTCTGTAAAACACTTGTAGCCTTCCGGTGTTAGGTAATAATCGCCCTCTTCAATTGGGATAAATTTCTTCATATGTTACAAATATAATGTAAATTGGAGTGATTTTTGAATGCTTTTAAAAGTGATATTATTTTCTAAATATTTAGTGCCTAATGGCTATTCCGGATTAACGATTTATCCGTTTGTGTTTTTAAAGTCGAAAGCTTTAAAAAATGACGCAGTATTAATTAATCACGAGAAAATTCATTTAAAACAGCAGCTAGAATTGTGTATTCTTCCTTTTTATATTGTTTATGGAATAGAATTTATTTGTAGATATATTCAATATAAAAACACTTACAAAGCATATAAAAATATTTCTTTTGAACGCGAGGCTTATGCTAATGAATCTAATCTAAACTATTTAAAAACCCGATCATTTTGGCAATTTTTAAAGTATATTCGTAGCTATGATTTTTAAATTAGAAAACAGCATAAACGAACGCGTTATTTTACGGCATTATGAAGGTGTAGAAGTGTATTTAAAACGTGAAGATGCTATACATTCGGTTATTTCTGGAAATAAATACAGGAAATTGAAGTATAATGTCGCTTATGCCAAAGAACATAATTACGAGACCCTATTAACTTTTGGGGGCGCCTTTTCTAACCATATTATTGCAACAGCGGCTGCTGGAAAAGCGTCGGGATTAAAAACAATAGGCATAATAAGAGGAGAAGAGCTTGCTAAGAAAACTGTACATAATGAAACCTTAGAGTATGCCAAGCGGTGCGGAATGCATTTAAAATTCGTAAACCGCGAGCAATTTAGGAATAAATCTAATCCAGAGTTTTTAAATGCTTTAAAAGACGAATTAGGAGCTTTTTATGCAATCCCTGAAGGAGGCACGAACGCGTTAGCAGTTAAAGGCTGTGAAGAAATATTAACTGAAGCCGATAAAAATTTTGATGTGGTATGCGTGTCAGTAGGTACGGGAGGTACTATTTCGGGACTAATTAATAGTTCGAGTCCTAATCAGAAAATTTTAGGTTTTTCCGCGTTAAAAGGAAGCTTTTTACAAGAGGATATTAGTAAATTTGCAGATCGTAAAAATTGGGAATTAAATACAGATTATCATTTTGGTGGGTATGCTAAAATAAAACCGGAATTGATAACGTTTATAAATCAGTTTAAGGCACAGAACAGTATCGCTTTAGATCCTATTTATACAGGGAAAATGTTGTTTGGGATTTTAGATTTAATAAAAAAAGGATATTTCCCTAAAGGGACGAAAATTTTAGCAATTCATACTGGAGGATTACAAGGTATAGCAGGGATGAATGCATTTTTAAAACAAAAAGAATTACCGTTAATA
>JAGPVI010000230.1 GCA_018067115.1 Bizionia sp.
AGAGAAAACCCGACAAGTGATTCATTTCTTCGGAAAACATAAAAATGCAACGTATTTACATATTTGTGAAGCTTCCCCTAGTAAAAAACAAGCCGCTACCGTAGGGAAACTAATAACTTATTTTATTACCGATTTTATAAGTGCAAACATAAAAAACGATTAGTATATTAGTTTTAAAACTGTAATGTGCTCCTTTTGTATTTTATTAATTTATGTCCTCGAATTTTAAATAGTCCTTTTTGTTATGTCTTTACAAATAATTCCATTTACACCAGATAACGCCGACGCTTTTTACCGTTTAAACATAGAATGGCTTAGTGCATTGTTTGAAGTCGAGCCTTTCGATAAAAAAGTGCTTTCGAATCCTGAAACTTATATTATTAATAAAGGCGGGTTTATCTTTTTCGCCCAACTTGATGACACCATTGTAGGCACTTTTGCCTTAATACCTTTACCGGAGCAAGAGGCATACGAACTTACAAAAATGGCTGTTTCACCAGACTATCGCGGACAAAAAGTTGGTCAGCAGCTTTTAGAGTTTTGCGTAGATTTTGCAACGCGTAAAAACGACTTCCGTTTACTACTGTATTCAAGTAGAAAACTAGAAAATGCCATTCACTTGTATAGAAAATATGGTTTTGTTGAAATACCTGTCGAAGACAATTGCGTGTATAAACGTTGTGATATAAAAATGGAATACTTACCAAATTAAATAGGTTTGTACGATTGCAAATACTGAAGTAATATGGCTGTTTTAGCATCGCGGATAGCGTTATCCTCTAGAAGTTGAAAGGCTTTAGATATAGAAATCTCTAACACTTCTATTTCTTCGTTTTCACTTTCTAAACCACCTCCAGCGTTAATTTTCATTTCTGGCGTGTATTCTGCAATAAACAAATGTGTTTTTTCGGTAATGGCACCTGGCGACATATAAATTTCCATTATTTTTTTGGCCGTTGGTAAGCGGTAGCCCACCTCTTCTTCTGTTTCACGAAGCACACAATCTAATGGAGTCTCATTATCGTCGATAAGTCCAGCGCAAACTTCTATAGACATTCCTTCATCGCTATTGTTTAAATAAGCAGGCATTCTAAATTGCGATGTTAAAACAACCGATTGCTTTTGGGTGTTATACAATAGTACACATGCAGCGTCTCTGCGATTATACACTTCTCGAGACACTGCTCTCCATTCGTTATTTTTAAATTTATAATTATAATCTATACGGTATAGCGCCGCCCAATGGTTAGATAAAGTTATTTTTTTAATGTCTTTTACTTTGTGACTCATAGTATAAACGTTTAATTTATTGTAAAGTGTAATATATTTATAAGCTACTAATTTTTATTATGAAATAAAGAAATTATATTTATCCTCAAATAAACAAATAGTTAAATGAAAACCACCAAAATAATAGTATTAGCTGCATTAATAGGATTTAGCAGTTGTAAAAAAGACGAAAAATCGGAAGTTAAGCCTGAGGAAACAACACCAACGGTAGTAGAAGCCCCAAAAAAAACACCCCTAGAGATAGTACCCATAGAACACGCTTCTATTAGTATTGAGTACGGTGCCGATGTTATTTACATTGATCCGGTAGGCGATTTTAAGGCCAAACACCTAAATATGTCTCCAAATTACATTTTGATTACAGATATTCATAAAGATCATTTAAGTTTAGAAACTTTAGAATCTTTTAATTTAAAGGGCTCTAAAATTATCGCTCCGGCAGCTGTAAAAGAAATGCTAAGCAAGGAATTGGCGGCGCAAACCATCGTTATAAACAATGGAGAGATTAGAGAAACTAGAAACTTTTCGGTAGAAGCAGTGCCAATGTATAACTTGAGAGAAGAAGCGCTTCAATTCCATCCAAAAGGTCGCGGTAATGGCTATATTTTAACTTTGGGAGAACAACGTATATATATTTCGGGTGATACTGAAGATATTCCTGAAATGAGAGCTTTAAAAAATATAGATAAGGCATTTATTTGTATGAATTTACCGTATACTATGACTATTAAAAGTGCGGCAGAAGCTGTTTTAGCCTTTGCACCAAAAGAAGTTTACCCTTATCATTATAGAGGTACTGACGGATTAAGTGATGTGAAATTATTTAAAGAATTGGTATTACAACAAAATAATAATATTGAAGTAATCCAGTGGGATTGGTATAAAAATAAGGAGTAATATTTTAAACAATAAGAGGCTAGCATATAGCACTCTAGCTCTTAAAAATAAAAAGACGGTCTTTTCAGACCGTCTTTTTTATAACCTATAATTAAAGTACTTTAAATTAGCGTACTAATTTTTTATACTTAATACGTTTTGGCATTAAATCTCCACCCAATCGTTTCTTCTTGTTTTCTTCATACTCACTAAATCCACCTTCAAAGAAATAGACTTGAGAATCCCCTTCAAAAGCTAATATATGTGTACAAATACGGTCTAAAAACCAACGGTCGTGAGAAATAACTACCGCACATCCTGCAAAATTTTCTAGACCTTCCTCTAAAGCTCTAAGTGTATTTACATCTAAATCGTTGGTAGGCTCATCTAATAAAAGCACGTTACCTTCTTCCTTTAAAGTCATTGCTAAATGTAAACGGTTACGTTCTCCACCAGACAATAATTTCACTTTCTTATTTTGTTCTCCACCAGAGAAATTAAAACGGCTTAAATACGCGCGAGAATTGACTTCTTTACCGCCCATCATTACCAACTCTTGCTCGTCGCTAAAGTTT